>NZ_VDMB01000069.1 GCF_006175995.1 Desulfobotulus mexicanus | reverse complement strand
TTTCTTCACGAAACAGATGCGCCCATGATGACTCCAGAAGAGCCAGCCTCTTTGGACCAAGATGCTCAAACGGGCTGAACATGTCGTACTGTTTGTGGTCTTTGACGTAGATCATGCAAAATCCTTATAATAGATTAATATCACAGGATATACATACCAAAAACGGCTCTTTAAATCAATAGCAAAATCATATAAAGACAACAAATTTAAACGGTTATGAAATTTTGTTTTTTTGCGAGTCCATCATTATATGATAAACAAATTTTTAACACCTGCAGAAGCCGTCCAGTTTACCCATCACCCCACTCCTACAGATATGGACAATTACTATATTTTATTCTCAAAAAAGAGTCCTAAAAGTAAATTTTTTACCGAAAAATTTGATTCAGGATTTGCCAAGCTGAAAGCATCGGGTGAATATGGCAAAATTCTTGCGAAATACATGGGAAATCCCTGAGATTTCCACAATAACTGTCCAATGTGTAACCTTACTCGCAAACGCTACACTCTACTAACCTGAAAGTCGGATAAAGCGTACACTATTTGGTACCCACTCCCAAACACTTTAAAAAGAGCCTGTCTCTGGCCACTGATTCGGTGGACCATCGATAGCTGCCCATGGGGGTCTGTACCTTTGTGGTTTCAATACAGTCGAACCAATCTAGGATCTGAGCGAGAGAACGTTGCGCAAGCCAGTTTTCCAGCTGCTTTTCGAGCTTGATAAGAGATTTGGTTTTTTCGGGGTCTTTTTTTCTGAGCCTGACCTGTACGGCCTTTA
>NZ_VDMB01000068.1 GCF_006175995.1 Desulfobotulus mexicanus | reverse complement strand
GCCCATTTCCCACTCCTGCCTTTTAGTTTGTAGGTACAGAACAAGGACTAATGTTTGGTCGTATTATCGCCTATGAGAAGATCCAGGCCCTTGTCACCGGCAGCAAGAATCTCTCTGACCTTTTCAGGGGTAAGACTCGTAATATCTGCTATCTCTTCTGGTTTCATCCTGTATTTCTGAAGGTTCATGATGGTGGCATATTTTTCCTGCATCATGCGCATCAGACCTTTCTGTTCACCTCTCTGTTCACCCATAATCAGGCCTCTCTGTTCGCCCATAATCAGGCCTCTTTGTTCACCCATAACCATGCCTTCTTCAATCCATTTTTGGGCCAATGTGGGCATAAGCACCTCCATGTATCCGCTGTTTTCGAGGGCCTTTTCAATGGTGGCCTCGTCAATGTCCTGGCTTGCCGAGATGACGTAGCGMAGAAAAATTTCTATGTATTCCAGTGTCGTTTTGCCGGGCTCCATYATTTTRGTCAGCATYTGAATCATCTCAGGGAGATCATCTTTGATTTCAGGCCCCATGACGGAACCCAGAATCTTTAAGAAAACCTTTAGCACAATATTGTGCTGGAGGGTATTGGGGTCAAGGGTGCTGACATCACAAAGCAGGGTATGTAACTGTGGTGTGAAGGGTCGGAAGATGTTTGGATGACCACCGTCCAGCAGATCCACAATATCCCTTGAAAGCCATCCTTCCCTTCCGTGATAAACGACAAGGGGAAGGATGGGGGGCAGAAGTTTATTCGGGGTATTTCTGTGAAAACTTTCCCATACGGCACTCATGTATTTGAGTATCTGGAGGATGTACCAGATATCGGGCTGGCTTTTGTGTTCAATGAGTGTATAGAGGAAAGCCTTTGTCCTGCTGTCTTTGAGTTTTACGCTGAACACAAGGTCGCTGAAGGCACTCCGAAGTTTTGGGCTGACAAAACTGTCCTTTTCAGCCTTGAGGGTCTCCATATCAAGAAGTGCAACCACCTCTTCTGGCAGCATGACTTTGAAAAAATCCACGGCATGGTTTTTTTGGCCAAGGATTCTCTTTGCCAGAGCATCATGGGGGTTGCTCTTTAGGAGATCTTCCAGATAGGTGT
>NZ_VDMB01000067.1 GCF_006175995.1 Desulfobotulus mexicanus | reverse complement strand
GGTTTCGTCTTTAAAGCGTCAAGGCCGCCTTTGCGGTATTTGGCTATCCACTGGTAAATTGCGGATCGATGGTAACCCAGAGCCCTGGCGATAACCTCTGGGCTTTCACCCGATTCGATCTGCTGGACAGCGCGTATACGGATAGCCTCACGGGTCTTATGATCGAGTTTTCTAGCGTCTTGTTTTTTCATAAGCAGCAATATACATCATGTCGAGTTGGTTTTGAACTTTTTAGTAAGCAGCCTCACTCTTGACGGCGCAGCTACAGTATCAGTAACAGGTTTAACAGGTTTTGCAAATGGTGCTTTTGCAAATGCAGGTGACTTAGCTACAGAACTTGCATCTACCACTGAGATTGCTACCGCAGTAGTTGATGGTACCAACATCAACATTACTTATACTTTGGATGCAGGTGGAGCTAATGACGGTGTTGCCTTTACAATTGCAGATGATGTTGAAGATGGTGGAGTAGGAGCAGGGGATATTACTGCAGGAACAGATGGTTCAGGTTCTGGATCAATTGGAACAGCAGCTGTAACGACAATTGCACATGATGGACTGTCATACGGTGGTGGTAACACGACTATTGAAGTTGGTGGTACCGGCGGGCTTACGATTGCTGCAACTGAATACGCAAATGCGGCTGCTTTAGCTGCAGCTATTCAAGGCTTAGCAGAAGTAACAACGGCAGAAGTTTCTGGAGATAACATTGTTATAACCTGAAATCCCGCTCTTTTTTATACCTACGCAGGTTCTTTAACTCCAAAGGCTTTAAAGATAGTCATTTGAAGTCTGGTTAATGGAAAAAGGATTTTGGTTCCCTTGATTTCCTGTCTGCGCAACTTGGATAAAGTCAGAAGCAATTCCTTCATTGTCATTTTGCAATACAGTTTTTCCTGAAGCATCGTGTAGTGGATCTTTGACAACAATATGAGTGCCAGGAAACCTACGAAGGTTTTATTC
>NZ_VDMB01000066.1 GCF_006175995.1 Desulfobotulus mexicanus | reverse complement strand
TGAATTGCTTCATTACGAAGAGCCGATGCTGAAGGCGTAAGCCTGTGAAGAAGTCGATTGATGGAATCATGCGCAGGAGCATTTTTTTGCTCCTGTAAAACTCTCTCAACCTCTGTGCAGGTAAAAATTTTGGGACTTGCTGTCAAAAAAGCCATGTAATCATATTCAGAAAATTTTGGTGGATTCATAATCTTTAAACCTTAAATGGAACCGGTAAAAACATCAACTGCGTAACTCCTAAAATTCTATAAAGCTTGTAGTTTTAGGATTATTAACAAGATTTTTTAGCATTTCTACTGGCATTTGATATAAAGCGTAAATCATTTGTGGCTTAATAGAATCATTCATTCCATCAATATCTTTCTGGATTTCAATAAAAACAGACCTTAATCTTGAATCAGATTCTACACCATAAGCTCTAAAAAAATCAAACTCACACAAAAACCGATAAGCTGTTGAATATAAAAGATCTACATTAGTTGGATTAGCATAATTAAAACTGCTTATATTATTTATAAAATCCTTTCCTGAACACTGCATATTAAACGAACACCTCTTGTCCCATTCTGAGGGTGACTTGCTAATGAATTCTATTATTTTCGTTACTAAAAGCAATCGATTCTCTATGATCTTATCTTTAACGGCTAAAACATCAACGCTACTAAGAAATTTTTCTAGCAACTCTATATTTTCATTTTTTTCAAAAAACATTTATATTCCTAAACAAAAGATAAAGTGAAGTGAAAGATGAAATAAAAGGTGTCTGACCCCTTTTAGCTTTTTTAGCTTTTACTCCAAGCATCTACTTTCCGGGATTCTGAAGGGCCGCAAAAAAATTATTAATTTTTACTTTAGCTATATACCGGATGCATGACAAATTTACTTTTAACTCGTGATCATCCTCAGCATTGCCACCCGTTAATATCTTTTCATTCTCCCTCGATTCCCTGTTGATTTGTATACCTACAACGCTTAATGCCGTGCTGATATTTTGCGTAAGAACCTGAAACACCAAGGATTACCCTTGATTTTTGTTGAAAATTAATTTTTTAAAAGTTTAAAAAAGCTGGTTTTTTGACCCTTTGCAGGTATAATAACATATTACCACAAGGGGGGAAGCATGACTTGCATCGTGAAGCAAAAAGTTGGAAACCATACTTATCTTTATGAGTCAAAATCC
>NZ_VDMB01000065.1 GCF_006175995.1 Desulfobotulus mexicanus | reverse complement strand
GGATTATGATTCTATCGATGAATCTTCATGTSGCCATGAAATAGCTGGCTCTGGGGGAAAATTGGSTCACGAAGAAGATGAAAATCATTCGTTTTAACCTGATTCATATCCCGGCCCATGTMTATGAAAAGGCATCTGCCTTGATCATAYGATGYAAAAGATCTGTGGGTTGGATGATGGAAATACGAAAAAGACTAAGCCTTTTAAAGGCTTAGACCAGCCTGACTCAGTACCAAGGCAGAAGAATAGTTTTTAGATTGTTGACTCAAAAGGGATAGCTACGCCAAAAAAATCTGTGTATTGATTTTTTCTGAGTGTTGCGTCTCATATTTGAGAATTATTCCTCATAAATAATTATTTTTGAATCCTCACCGCCCCGTTGAGGGCTGAAAAAAGCCTCCCGAAACACCACAGGAGGGGTGTGGATTAATTTGATGGAGGATTTGGGTTACATAAAATACCTTGACAGGAAAACGCCTTTCTTCTAATTATTCTTTTTGTTGCGCCCGTGGCCCAGTGGATAAGGCGTCGGCCTCCGGAGCCGAAGATCGCACGTTCGAGTCGTGCCGGGCGCGCCACAAATATAATCATTAAAGCTCCGGATTCTGTCCGGGGCTTTTTTTATTCCCCCAGTATACACTCCCCATGGAGTCACCATGCCTGCAGACTACATCCTTGCCATTGATCAGGGCACCACCAGCTCCAGAGCCTTCTGTTCAACAGAGAAAACGAAATTCTGCACATCACCCAGAAAGAATTCACCCAGTATTTTCCTGAACCCGGATGGGTGGAGCAAGATGCCATGGAAATCTGGTCTTCCGTTCAGGCGGTAGTGGCGGAAATGCTGGGCAAACCTGGAGTCAGCGGTGCTGGCATTGCAGGTATAGGCATTGCCAATCAGCGGGAAACCACGGTGATCTGGGACAGGCACACCCAGAGACCCATATACAACGCCATTGTCTGGCAGTCCCGCCAGAGTGCGGCAATCTGCGAAGAACTCAAGGCAAGGGGCCATGAATCCCTTTTCAGGGAGCGCACGGGCCTGCTGCTGGACCCCTACTTTTCCGGAACCAAGGTGAAATGGATTCTCGACCATGTTCCCGGTGCAAGGGAAAAGGCCCGGAAGGGGGATCTCCTCTTTGGCACCATCGATACATGGCTGATCTGGAAGCTCACCGGCGGCAAAGTCCATGTGACAGACCTTTCCAATGCCTCCCGCACCCTTTTGTGCAATATACACCAGTAGTGTCCGGTTAGGTTTTTGCTTGCATTAAATGATCCGGCTCTTTTAAAATTTTATTGCCTTGATTGTCTTCATCGCTATTACTATTAAAGAGTTCATTCAAAATAGTGTTTCTTATCTCACGAACTCTTTTAATTGAGACCTCTTCTCCAAATTGCTCCCGGCAGTAAATTGCCATCAATAAATAAGTAATTAAACCGCCAAGTATCTGAACCATAAGACCATGTTTTTCTCTGGCAATCAGATG
>NZ_VDMB01000064.1 GCF_006175995.1 Desulfobotulus mexicanus | reverse complement strand
GGGAATATCCGAAGCCGTGGTAAGAGGATTGTAAAAAAAGCCTGCTATGACCCATGCATCATTGCAAAGGTGCATGATGTGGCAAAGAAGTATCAGTGCATTCTTGTCTGTCTGGATTCCATGCATACCCATGACCATGTGCTTGCGGAGCTTAATGCCTATGGGCCGATGGTAAGTACAGGCAGTTATTGTGTGGTTTTTGATACCCTCATTGAAGACATGCCCGAAAATATGTTCCCGGACAGACCCTGGGGGCCGGGCAACAATCCCAAAACCGCTGTGTGGGAATATTTAAAAACCCACCCGGAATTTGAAATGGACAGGGATATCCAGCATAAGCTCCTGATCACCGTTGCACCGGACGGATATCTGAAAAAGATCGCCTGAAAAACTTAAACCAGATTCATTTAAAGCACGGTGGCTGAGGCTCTCGAAGCCCGCTTCAATCCTGTTCAGCCTCCTTTTTTGTAAGGAATGATTTCAATGGAAATAAAAATTTACAATGACATCGTTTTTAAATGGATCTTTGGAAGGCAAAGCTGCACAGCCCCTTTGATCGCCCTCCTTAATGCCATTACATCTCCTTCAAAAAAGTTTTCCGAAGTAACCATCCTGAATCCCTTTGATGAATCTGAACCCTTCAAGAATGAAAAGCAGGGTATCCTTGATATCCGGGCCAAAGATGACTGTTCAGGTAAATCCGGGCTTCCATTATCCGCCCCGCAGCAAATATTACCTTGCGGGCATGTACCGGGATCAGCTTGAGAAGGGCAAAGATGCCCTTTATAGTGACCTTAAAGCCTGCTACGGCATTCATATTCTTGTGGGTACGCTTTTTGATAAGCCGGAAGAAGAGGGTTTCTGGTTCAATCACTATGCCATGCTGAACACCCGCACACACAAAGCCCTCGTCAATCACTGGCACCTGTATTATATTGAACTTGAAAAGTATCTTCGCAGCCTTGAAAAAAAGGCCGAAGCCAGACCCCTTAATGAGCTTGAGGAATGGACGCTTTTCATTGGCACCATTCAGGACAATGACAGACCCCTGGATGAGCGCATCAATCATAACCCAATGATCCGGGAGGTGTATAAAATGATTGAGACCTTCACAAAAGATGACCATCTCCGTGAAAAATACCGTGTGCAGGAAGAATTTATCCGTGTTCAGAAGACCAATGAGTATATGACTGAAAAGATGAGGCAGGAAATTATCAGGCTGGGCCATGAGGTCGAACACTTCATGGCCGAACAGGAAAGGATTACTGCTGAGAACAAGGCGGCTCTTCTGGCCCAGGAGAGGGAAAGGGCTGAGAAGGAAGCCATTATGAAAAAAGCCATCCATGGGATGCGTAATCAGGGATTGCCAGACGAAGATATTGCAACAATGCTGGGAATTTCCGAAGAAGTGGTAAAAGGTTCGTAAAAAAGCCTGCTATGACCCATGCATCATTGCAAAGGTGCATGATGTGGCAAAGAAGTATCAGTGCATTCTTGTCTGTCTGGATTCCATGCATACCCATGACCATGTCCTGGCCGAGCTTAAAGCCTATGGGCCTCTGGTAAGTACAGGCAGTTATTGTGTGGTTTTTGATACCCTCAGTGAAGACATGCCCGAAAATATGTTYCCGGACAGACCCTGGGGGCCGGGCAACAATCCCAAAACCGCTGTGTGGGAATATTTAAAAACCCAYCCGGAATTTGAAATGGACAGGGATATCCAGCATAAGCTCCTGATCACCGTTGCACCGGACGGATATCTGAAAAAGATMGCCTGAAAAACTTAAACCAGATTCATTTAAAGCMCGGTGGCTGAGGCTCTCGAAGCCCGCTTCAATCCTGTTCAGCCTCCTTTTTTGTAAGGAATGATTTCAATGGAAATAAAAATTTACAATGACATCGTTTTTAAATGGATCTTTGGAAGGCAAAGCTRCACAGCCCCTTTRATCGCCCTCCTTAATGCCATTACATCTCCTTCAAAAAAGTTTTCCGAAGTAACCATCYTRAATCCCTTTGATGAATCTGAACCCTTCAAGAATGAAAAGCAGGGTATCCTTGATATCCGGGCCAAAGATGACTTAAGCGGTGAATGGGTAAACCTGGAGGTTCAGGTGAATCCGGGCTTCCATTATCCGCCCCGCAGCAAATATTACCTTGCGGGCATGTACCGGGATCAGCTTGAGAAGGGCAAAGATGCCCTTTATAGTGACCTTAAAGCCTGCTACGGCATTCATATTCTTGTGGGTACGCTTTTTGATAAGCCGGAAGAAGAGGGTTTCTGGTTCAATCACTATGCCATGCTGAACACCCGCACACACAAAGCCCTCGTCAATCACTGGCACCTGTATTATATTGAACTTGAAAAGTATCTTCGCAGCCTTGAAAAAAAGGCCGAAGCCAGACCCCTTAATGAGCTTGAGGAATGGACGCTTTTCATTGGCACCATTCAGGACAATGACAGACCCCTGGATGAGCGCATCAATCATAACCCAATGATCCGGGAGGTGTATAA
>NZ_VDMB01000063.1 GCF_006175995.1 Desulfobotulus mexicanus | reverse complement strand
GGATTTACCGGGATAAGGATGTCGTTGAAAAAGGCTTTGATCGAATGAAAAACAACCTTGATCTTGGCAGACTAAGGGTTCACAGCAATCACAATGCCAGGAATAAAACCTTCGTAGGTTTCCTGGCACTCATATTGTTGTCAAAGATCCACTACACGATGCTTCAGGAAAAACTGTATTGCAAAATGACAATGAAGGAATTGCTTCTGACTTTATCCAAGTTGCGCAGACAGGAAATCAAGGGAACCAAAATCCTTTTTCCATTAACCAGACTTCAAATGACTATCTTTAAAGCCTTTGGAGTTAAAGAACCTGCGTAGGTATAAAAAAGAGCGGGATTTCAGGATTCTCATAAGCCCCCGGTACATGAGCAATCGAGTTACGATATTTTGCCCTCATCTCATCCATAACTTTTGTAAATTTCATACCAACCCTGCCAGCAAAAACCTTATGATCAGGGATTTTTTCTTCTGTTAACTTTGGGACAGATAGATTATTTCTCCGGCACCATTTTGCTTTCTCTATATCAACAGACTCCGCCGCACGCCAGAAAGAAAAGAAAGAATATGCTGGATCATTACAATTAAGCCCTGTCCTATATAGCGATAGAGCATGAGTTAAAGGTTCGTGCTCCGTAAAATCTCGCGGTGACAGCTTTATTCTTCCAGGCTCAACCAGTTTCTGATATTGAATAGTACCTGAGGGGAGGCCAATCCAGTGTTTTTGAACAATCGGCAATACTTGATCAGTTTGAAAGGAAATTTGGTTCAACAGTGGCGTAATTAAATTCAAGCCTGAAGCGAGATAATCCTTATCACCGTCTTTTTTCCCCAATACAGAAATCATAGCTAAATGACCAGCGGAGTCTGGATAAACACCGATTTCATGATTATTAATATTGCAAAAAAATGGCTCATCCAAGCTTACAAGAGGCTTTCCAATAGGAGCAAGCATCTGACGGTCGGGGAAATAAAAATGATTTGGCACAAAATAATACTGTGCTAACCATAATACATCTTTATCGGGCCTATCTCCTTCATCTCCAATTCCAATCCGGTACTCGCTGAAAGTACCTATAGGAGCGTTTTCCCATCCTTCCACCTCAACATCCAAAGATTCAGGTGTATATCGAGGTTTTAACTTCTTGCTCCACTGCGTACCATATTTCCTTTGATCTTCTATGAGTTCTTGATCAAAATCCCCTGACTTCGAAGAATACCCAAACAAGCCAGAGCGTGCTTTCCCCACTACTACCACTTCTGGCTCATTTACTAAAAAGTTCAAAACCAACTCGACATGATGTATATTGCTGCTTATGAAAAAACAAGACGCTAGAAAACTCGATCATAAGACCCGTGAGGCTATCCGTATACGCGCTGTCCAGCAGATCGAATCGGGTGAAAGCCCAGAGGTTATCGCCAGGGCTCTGGGTTACCATCGATCCGCAATTTACCAGTGGATAGCCAAATACCGCAAAGGCGGCCTTGACGCTTTAAAGACGAAACCG
>NZ_VDMB01000062.1 GCF_006175995.1 Desulfobotulus mexicanus | reverse complement strand
AGCCCAAGCTGCCCGATTTTATCCCTCAGGCCCCAAAGGGTTCGGTGAGCCACATAGCAGCTGGAGTCGGAAGGGTATGTAATGTTCAGTGCATAGTGCCACTCGATATTAAGGGCATATTGCCGAATMGCCTGATCATCAGTCAGATCCTCCATCTGCTGTAACAAAACAAGTCCGAGCATGGCATGGAGTTCCTTGGTAGGCCGACCCTTCCCGTCGTCAAAGAGATGAWACAGTTTCTTGACCGGAAGTCTGTGGAGGATTTCTTCACGAAACAGATGCGCCCATGATGACTCCAGAAGAGCCAGCCTCTTTGGACCAAGATGCTCAAACGGGCTGAACATGTCGTACTGTTTGTGGTCTTTGACGTAGATCATGCAAAATCCTTATAATAGATTAATATCACAGGATATACATACCAAAAACGGCTCTTTAAATCAATAGCAAAATCATATAAAGACAACAAATTTAAACGGTTATGAAATTTTGTTTTTTTGCGAGTCCATCAACTGTGTTAAAAATTTTTGATAAAGCAAAGGTAAAGCAAGATGATCAAGCAATGAAAAAAGCCTGTGAACTTGGTCAAAAACTCGCAAAATCACTGAAATAAAAGGTAATTAGCCAACCAAAAATCCATGTTGGCCGCTTGAGAATGCGGCAACGTAGCTTCCCATTCTGTAAACATTACCTTTTCTGATTACACACCTGACCCAGCCACAGTTTGCAGATCTGATTGCTGTCAGGCCATGGTTGAAGGCTCATATGGCTGAAAGATCGTGGTAATCAGACTGCCTTTTGATGAAAACAATTTATAATATCAGGCTATTGCAAATGATATAAAATGAATAAGACAGGAAGACCCTTTTTCGATGATTTGATAAAAAACAAATACCACATCTTTAGTTTTGAAAATACAAATATATCAGGATATTACCCTGCCGGTTTATTAGGAATCATTGCTGAAATGTCAAATTTCAAAACCGGACTCAAAATTAAAATTGGTAAGATATACTCTGTAAGAGCTTTTTTCCCGATTTCAACACCGGAAAAACCCTGATCCTTGCAACCCACCATCTGGAAGGGCTGAACTGGCTGGACTTTCTTGTGCACATGGAAAAGGGAAGCATGGTGCTAACCGGGAAAATCTTATAAATCCTTTTCAAAGGAGATGAAATGCTGCGGTTAAAACCGGATCCACTTCTTTCTCCCCTTGTTCTCTGCCTTCTTTTCTTTCTGTCTCTGCCCCTATTTTCCTCTGCCATGGATCTCGACCCCATGCTGCCGGAAGTCTATTCGGAAGAAAGGGAGATCAGGGGCTGGTGGATGAGTGAAAAGCTGGATGGCATCCGAGGATACTGGGATGGTACATCCATGTTCAGCAGAAACGGCACCCCCCTTTTTCCTCCGGATTTTTTTACTGCGGGCCTCCCGCCCTTTGCCATCGAAGGCGAGCTTTGGGCAGGCAGACAAGCCTTTGAAAAGACCGCTTCCATTGTCATGCCTGAACCTCCCCATGGCTAAAGCCAGGGGGTTCTGACAGCAAGGGCTGCATCTCTTCGTGGCTCTCGCCTTGCGGCTACAGCATCCACGACCTCGATACATTCCGATCTGTCTTTGACGGACGAACAGCTCTGTCTCCGGATACCGAAGCTCGAAGGCACAGACCTCCGATTTGCTGTTTCACTTACCCTTGACATCGCCCGTCGCAGCAGCGGTTCCGCAGCCGACCAGTCTTTATTCGCCTGATGG
>NZ_VDMB01000061.1 GCF_006175995.1 Desulfobotulus mexicanus | reverse complement strand
AGGTGATCCGTCAGGAGCAGTTCCGGCGTATCCTTTTCACGAAGCATGAAGCAGAGGTGGTATCTATCCACATTCTTAAACATCTTAAAATCAAGGATATTGATGCAGACCACAGGACGCAGGGTAGAATAATTATCCCCTGTAACCAATTGATCTCCGTAGAGGTCAGTCCAGTAATACAAAGCCCGTTCCCCGAAAAAGCCCTTATCCGAGTTCTGCATTTCCATATCAATCCACCTGCCGTCAGAAGATTTTGCCTTGATATCCAGTATGGTTTCTTTGGCATTGAGGATGGTCTGGATGTTGAAAGGGTTTTTAATCACAAGGTCTGTGATCAAAGGGAATCCTGAGTTTTTCATAACGGCATTGATAAAATCAATGAGAATGGGCTTATGCTCTTCCTTGCCGAAGAGAAACTTGAAGAAAATATCCGATGTGGGCTTTACATAAAAATCCGTGAGCATTTGGTTCAAGGGGGCCTCCCGCTGGTTGCTGGTTCATATGACAGGGAGAACCATAACCTGAAAAAGGGGCAGTGGGAAGTGGGAAGCAAGACAGCCTGCAGGGGCAGCTTAAAGCTATTGGATTGGCACACACACAGGGCCACGTAATACCCAGCAAGACAACAACCAGACACAACCCATACAGCAGGGCTGCGTCCGGTCATAGATGGGTAAGAAATCAAAATAAGAAGGGCTTAATGTCTGGTAGCATCATCACCTATAAGCAGATCCAAACCCTTATCACCTGCGTCAATAACAGCCTTTACCTGTTCGGGGGTGAGTCCAACACCTGCGGCAATATCCTGGGGATTAAGATTGAGTCTGGAAAGACGCATGATGGTCTGGTACTTTTCATTGTACATGCCCTTAACCGTACCAATCTCCTCACCCTCTCTTCTGGCATAATTAATATCCGTCTTATGATCCCGCTTCCATTTGAGGTGGGACTCATAGGCTTCACGCATATGTTCGTCCTGAGTGAACCTGATGTACTTTTCTCTGGCACTGGCGATGTGGGGGTTGTTCTTCAAGATGGTATCCATAATCTTATCCTCCCTGCTCAGGCCTTCGTTTTTGAGGTAATAGAGCCACATATCGATGGTCTTTTCCACATTGTAATCAGTAATCTTGGGAAGTTCAAGGAAATGCAGGGCAAGGTGATCCGTAAGCATAAGCTCAGGCATGTCCTTTTCACGGAGCATAAAGCAAAGGTGGTGCCTGTTCACATGCTTAAACATCTTGAAATCAAGGATATTAATACACATGGCAGGTCTCAGAAGGGAATAGTCTTCGCCCTCCCCAAGCTGCTCCCTGTACATGGATGCCCAATAGTACAGGACTCTTTCCATAAAAAAGGCCCTGTACAGGTTCTGCATCTCAACATCGAACCACCTGTCGTCAACGGACTTGGCCTTGATGTCCAGTATGCTTTCTTTTTCATTGTAGATGGTCTGGAGGTTGAAGGGATTTTTGATTTCAAGGTCTGTGATCAGGGGAAAGCCGGAGTCCTTTAGAACGCCATTGATAAAATCAATGAGCATGGGCTTATGCTCTTCCATGCCAAAGAGATACCTGAAGAAGATGTCTGATGTGGGTTTTACATAAAAATCCGTAAGCATCTGGTTCAAGGGGGCCTCCATGCAGGGTGGTAAAGTGTCTTATGGCAGGAAGGACCATAGCCTGAAAAAGGGGAAGTGGGAAGTAGGAAGGGGGGCAGCCAGCACAGGGCAGGCACAAAGAACCTGCCCCCTGCAAGAGCTGAAAACGCATGGTGCTGGTGGAATATGAAACGACCTTTATTTTATTTGGAATCAATGCCCATGGCTTTGCTCAGCAAGTTTTTTAGCATTTTTCTGGATTACCGGAATAAAGGATCTCAGTGCATCATTAATGGCCTTTGAATCAGAAAAATACTCTGCCACATCAGGATCAATGA
>NZ_VDMB01000060.1 GCF_006175995.1 Desulfobotulus mexicanus | reverse complement strand
CAAAAGGGGGGGCTCGACGGTGCCAGGCCACGCACATGGTACCCGGACAATCTGCGAGGAAGGCAATTCACACAATTTATCTCGCTTGGCTATCATTGCTTCCTGATGAAAAAAATAAAGGCCGTACAGGCCAGGCTCAGAAAAAAAGACCCCGAAAAAACCAAATCTCTTATCAAGCTCGAAAAGCAGCTGGAAAACTGGCTTGCGCAACGTTCTCTCGCTCAGATCCTAGATTGGTTCGACTGTATTGAAACCACAAAGGTACAGACCCCCATGGGCAGCTATCGATGGTCCACCGAATCAGTGGCCAGAGACAGGCTCTTTTTAAAGTGTTTGGGAGTGGGTACCAAATAGTGTACGCTTTATCCGACTTTCAGGGGCGAATGTAGGTAATGTCTATACTCCAGACCTGATTGGGCCTCACAATTGGCACACCCCGTAGCAGATAGGGATAAATTTTGTGACCGGGCTTTCTGCGGCTTGTGTTTGGCCCAGGCATCATGCCAGCCAGTCCCATTTCCCGCATCAGGCGCTGAACACGTTTACGCCCCACTGCATGGCCATTTTTTTTGAGAACGTATACCATCCTTCGGCTTCCGTAAAATGGACGCCTTGTGTATTCTTCGTCAATAAGGCGACTGAAAAGAAGGTCTTCTTTGTTTGCTGGCCTGCTTTTCTGCCTTGCGTAATGCGCTGATTTGGATATACCGCTCAGGCTACATTGCGCTACAATGGGCAGTTCGTCCCCTGGATCTATCCAGGATTGACGTATTAAGGCAGGCTCATCCCGGCTTTTTTTTTGAGCCAGTTAAGCTCCATTTTCAGCCGACCGATTTCGCTATAAAGAGCATCTGGTTCCTGATGGGCAGCGGCGGCTGATTTTGGACCGCGCCTGGTTTCAAACAGTTTTTTTGCCTGTTCCTGAATCTCTTTTTTCCAAAGCCCTACGGAAATTGGGTGGACACCATACTCATGACCAATCTCATTGGCTGTCTTTACTCCCCGAAGGGCCTCAATGCCTACCTTGGCCTTAAACTCAGGACTATGGATTTTACGCTTTTTGCTCTGGCTCATTTTTACCTCCATTTCTGTGAGGTATGTAAGCTTAAATTGCTGTCCTGAAAACTGGGTCCACTATAGTTGTCTAAAAGGAATTTCACGTAAGCCAAGCTCTACAGCCAAAGCATTCTCATAGGGTTTTTCAAGTAAGCCATGGCCAAGTGTGTTAATGACTTCCATGGCACAACCCACAATCTGATAAACTTCATCTTTCAGTAATAATTCGTGTGTATTGGTGTTCATTCGTGGTTTCTGTTAGATTATTTAAACGCCTGTCAGGAGATCAGTGCCTGCAGCCGGTCAGCTTGCAGTTTTCCAAATACCACTGGAAGGCCGGTTGGGTGGAATCCAGAAAGTCCTCATAAAGCAGCGTATCAAGGAATTCTGTTCCCGTTGGCCGAACCGCACCATCAAGTACATCCATCAGATCCAGATAAATATCCCTTGATTCTCGCTTGCCCCACCACAATACCGAAGGTACGGTCCTGCCATTGAGGAGGTTTATGGCCTCGCTCCGGATCTGCCAGTCGTATCTGAAAACAGGCAGAGAAAGGTTTTTTCCACCTACGGAAGCATTGAGGAGGGAGCCTGTTTTTTCCATCAGGTAGGTACGGCTGGTTTTTTCAAAGGCTGCCAGCAGGCCGTCTCCAGCAGGGCTGTCAACTATATCTATGGTGGGCATCCCGGAAAGGAGTGCCACGTCCGCTGAGACCAGCGCAGCAACCAGTGTTGATTCTCATACACAAATCCACAAAAATTCTCACAAACAAATACCCGACAAAAATGTGACCGGAAGGGGCTATCCCCTTCCGGTCTTTCATTGTAGACAGCAGTCTACCGCACCGAGTTATCCCTTAACGCTGGAGTCCCCTCGCAGTCGCCTCCGTTTCACTCGGATCTGTTGAACCATTCAGCGCTGTAAAGCAGCTCTGCCGAGATGGTTTTTTCTTCCCGGATATATGCCTCCTCCAG
>NZ_VDMB01000059.1 GCF_006175995.1 Desulfobotulus mexicanus | reverse complement strand
GCGTTCAACAGGGTTGTTGCGCTGAAAGCTCTGAGTAATAAACTCGCCAGAGCTTCTTACTATATCATGAGAGATCAGGTCCCCTATGATGCAAATAAGCTTTTTAACACACAAGATGAGGATGGTTTCAGAACTCCCCGATGATGAAGGTTTATCGACCCAAAGCTCCCGGAAGATGAATCTGGGATAATTTGGGTCCCCATTCATCTTCCGGGAGCTTTGGAGGACCCAGCCTCCAGAGACATACTGAATAAATATCGTTTTGGGAACAGCAGTTAGCCGGTAAAGGGGTTGATTCAAACTCACTGGGTCTGATTGGGGGCTGTTGTTCCCTTTAAATAACAGACTGGCTGCATTTGCAAAAGTTTGATTCGCCTGTGTCGTGAACCTATTTTGGGGCTGGTTATAAAAACCATATGGTCTGATAAAAACAACTGGACACGATACGGAACTGAAGATTTTCTGGTCCGCCTTCTGGCGGAGGGGGCTGCCGGTTCTGTACAACAGAACACAGCAAGCCTGGATCCCGATGGGTGACTGGTGCGGATCATTATTCCGCCATCCCAATAAAATTGAAATTTCAGATGCGAATTCAGACAGGCCACCTGCACCATTCTGAGTTAACCGTAATCAAGCAAAAAAAGAGGTGACGCTTGAACAGGAGAGGTGTTTTTTTACTTGACAGGTCCTTTAAATGGGTGACCCCTTTTTGGGTGTTTTTGAAAAGGAACACCATGGCCGAATCAGAAATTTTAGCCGATCTTGGCGGCGGCAGATACAGGGTCCGTCTTCTGAGAAACTGGCAGCACATGGACCAGCAGATGCAGATGCTGACAGAAACCCTTGAACAGATTCAGCCCGAGGCCAGCCTGCTGGAAGAAGAACTGGCAGGCCTTGAAGCAGAGCAAAAAGCCCTGTCCGACAAGCTGGACGCGGCCATCATTTCATACAGGCAAGCCATGGCCGCAGACCCCTCCTCCGCATCCATGGCGGGTATTCAGAAAGTGATGCAGGAAAAAAACCAGCTGACCGTGGGCATCCGCTCCCGAAGGCTGAAGCTCCAGCGGCTCCATGCCCGGATTCTCACCCTTGAGATCCGCCGGCAGACTTTACAGGATCTTAAAAATGACCGGATGCAGGATATCCGGGAGGTTTGGTGTGCGGACTGCACCCAGGGGCTTTCCGGCACCGTAGCTACTTTGGAAGTGAACGGGGAGCCGGAGCAGGTGCTGCTGGCACCGGGAACCCGGCCCACGCCTCCGGATTTCCCCGAAGGGTATCTCATGCCTGCCATGGCCATGACCACGGCGCAGGCCGTACTCAACTGGACCCTTTTCCCCGGATGGCAGAAATGGAAGCCCACCGTCCGGACGGGGATTCTGCTGGAGAGGAATCTGGACACACATAAGGGGCGGGTACGGCTGGATGATGCCAGATCCCACATCGGCGGCATGGGCATCAATGGTTTGGAGCTGCTGGAAGAGGTACCCATTGAGTATATGTCCTGCGGGGCCTCGGCCTTTGAGGAGGGGGATTCGGTGCTGGTGGCGTTTCGGGAGCAGGACCCGGAAAAACCCGTGGTCATCGGCTTTGTGGAAGAGCCACGACCCTGCGTGACCACCATTATTCTGCGGGTGGTTTTCCACCGCTGTGCCCTGTACTGGGATGTGGTCAATGATGATTTTGCAGACATCCCCTGGCAGGCCCCCGAGGGCTGGCAGACGGGAGATCCATGGCCCGAAGGCTGGCCCGAGGGTCTGAACTACGGCCCACCCTCCAAGTGGCAGACGGGGGAACCATGGCCCTATACAAGGCATCTGAAAAGAATTTTGCAGTATGACGACGATGGCCAGCGGCTGCATTTTGAAATGGAACAGGGGCATAAGCACTTTATACGGAATGGGGAGGTGGGACAGGCCTTTACAAAGGAAAACAGGCACCAGAGGCATCACCCGAGGAGGAGTTTTAGTGAATACCGGAGCGATTATAATAATCCGGGTTTTGATGGCGATATTTTAGACTATTTAAATGCGGGATCTCTTATGTCATGGAAGGACTGGTCATGCTCCAAATCAACTTTCAGGTGTGCATTGATTTTCAGGTATTACAGGACCAACATGGACTATGGCGATATGGAATTTCTTGTTCCTATCGGGTGGAACCTTACGAACACAGATATCAATTTTGTATTTGAAAGTACAGAGCTGCACCCCGGACCCATCATCCTGAGGGATGCGAGATATGATTTTAATGGGGCTGCGTATTGGGTTCTGTGGGATGATATGTCAGATCCATTGCCAGGGTGCCCACCGGGTGGTGCCCACACATATGTTATTGATCAGGACACCTTTTTTGAGATCCGGGAAGCTTTTTACGAACATAACGGGGAAATCCAGTGGTCCGGTGGTTCTGAACCTTTCGGGATCTATTGGAAGGCCCGAAGGAATCTGCAACGCCGCTATGAACTGGAATCGGGTTATTTCAACGTTACCAATAAAATCTATTCTTACAGGTTTTCCTGCCAGGCAGTCACCTTGCAGGATCTTAAAGTAAAGAGCCTTACCAATTTACGCTTTCCGTCCGGGAGACACCCCGTCTGGGATGCGGCATGGACCATGGACAGTTCCCGCCTATGGCATACCGCCGTTGTGCTGGAACATCTGCGTGCTGTGTCTCCGCCACCGGATAAAGACGAAGAATATCTGCAATTCCGTGATTATGGTCATGACGGGGGATATAGAATGAGCCCCACGCGTTCGATAGGAAATGTTCACAGGGGGGGTGAATGGGGACCCGCTTCCATTGGTTTCAAGACGGCATACCCCCGCATCCGCAGCTGTCTCTTATACAATCTCCG
>NZ_VDMB01000058.1 GCF_006175995.1 Desulfobotulus mexicanus | reverse complement strand
GCCTTGACTTCCGCTTTCCCATTGTCAAACTTATGGATTGGGAGGATGAAGAGCGGTGGAAAGAGCTTGAAAACAGCGACAATGTTTTCGCCCTGGTGGTCATGGCCCAGATCAAGGCCAAAAGCTGCAAATCAAAAGACGAGCTGAAGGCGTGGAAGTTCCATCTGGTAAAACTCATGTACCAGCGGAACTACAGCAAGGAAGACATCCTGCAGCTTTACCTGTACATCGACTGGATGATAAGTCTGCCAAAGGAGCTTGAAAAACAGTTCCTTGAAGAAGTTTACCTCTTGGAGGAGGAGAAAAAGATGCCATACATTACGAATGCAGAGCGGTTTGGTATTGAGAAGGGTGTGTACAACGAGAAGTTCCAGACCATCATGAATCTTCAGAAATACAACATGCAGCCCGAAGAGATAGCGGATATTACGAGCCTTACCCCTGAACAGGTAAAGGCTGTCCTTGCAGCAGGAGACAAGGGTCTGGATCTTCTGATCGGTGAGGATGTTACCAGACATTAAGTCCTGCAGGGTCTTAAAGCCTCTGCAGGCATGGCCCCTTTACCCTTCAGGTTCTGCATGGCTTGATCTTCATTCTTCATGTTGCCGTGGCTGTGTCATATGCAGCTACGGCGGCATTCTGGATTTAAAGCCCTTTATTTGGCTTCTGTCTGATTTTTATCTTGACGAATATCTCAGTATGGGTTGTGGCTTAATGTGCTTTCATGGGCTATTCTGTGGCCTTGCTGGCGTACTGTACCCGTCCCTGTCCTTCTGCTGTTCCTGCAGGATGGTCTTTCTCTGGCTTGCCAGGGGGCTGTCTCACTTTCCCCTCCTCACTTTCAGCTTCCCACTCCCCACTTTCCACTTTCAGCTTATGCAGGTAAGCCCCCTTATTTAGCCTTCTGTTCACTTTTAAGCGGATGCAGCCTGTCCTGTGGGTTGTGTCCGTTTATGCCAATACGGGCCATTCTGTGGCTTTGGGTTGGCCTGCAAAGGCTTCCTGTCTTCCATGGCAGGGTTTCCTTCTGCATCATTGTGTGTGTGAGCCGTATAAGCTTCCTGTCTTCCTGACCTCTTCCAGCATATCCCTTGCTGCTTTCTCCTGTACCCCTTCCCTGTCTCCACTCTTTGCTTCCTTCAATTCCTTCTGCAGGGCAGGGGGCAGTGTGGTCTGTTGCCCTGCTTCCGTTATTCTTCCCTTCCGTCATGTTCAGTCTGTTTCTCCTGCTTTCAATCCTTCCTGTGCTCATATGCCTGACTCCCATGTTCTTCATTTACTTCTGTTTTAAGCGTTTAGGTTATTTTCTATTTATATCAATGGTTTGCTTGCTGGGGTGATGCTGTGTTCAGTTTCATTGTATTTTTATTAATTCCATAGAAATTTAGTTGATTTTGAAACTCTTGCTCTTTACTATGATCTGATTGTGTTACTTTTGCGTAACAGTTTGGGGTGATGGTGTATCATGTAAACATGCAGAGTGAAGGAGAATCACATGCCAAAAATACTTCTTACAGCAGGATTTGTGGGTGATCCACCCGTGGTGAAGAAGGGCAGGGTCGATTACTTTGATACGGAAATACCGGGGTTCATGCTGGAGGTGCGGTCTTCTGGCAGATGTACCTATTACCAGAGATACAGGGACAGGCACGGTAGAATACGGCAGGTGCGTATAGGGCCTGTGGATGCAGTCTGTCTTGAAGACGCAAGGGCAGCAGCCAGAGAAATCCGGTCACAGACTGCCATGGGGTATGACCCTGCAGCCATGATGGATAAACGCAGGCAGGAAATGAGCTTTGGTGACTTTGTGGAAGACAAGTACATCCCCCATATACTAATAAGATCATAACACACTCGACATTAAGCTAAAATATACTGGGTGTCTTGTGCTCTAAAAAAACTGGCAACTCTTACGGTTTTCTTTTGCAATGATCTCAAGATGGAGAAGACCTTTTTTCTGAGGTCTTCCGGGCCTGAAACAACCATTTTTCCAATCTTGTGATGTTTCAGGTATCCCCATACCATTTCATCCGGATTCAAATGAGGGGAGTATGGAGGCAGGAAGAACAAGCGGAGCTTTCCTGCCGTTTCTTCAACAAATTTATTGACCTTGCCTGATTTATGG
>NZ_VDMB01000057.1 GCF_006175995.1 Desulfobotulus mexicanus | reverse complement strand
ATGACAAGGCCATTACGGAATCAAAGAAGTATTTTGGCTACTTCACCCTTGTCAGCAATCAGTCTATGGATACATTTACAGCACTTGAAAACTATCGGCTGCGTGAAAAAATCGAAGAACTTTTTGCCGTACAAAAGGGGAGGCTCGACGGTGCCAGGCCACGCACATGGTACCCGGACAATCTGCGAGGAAGGCAATTCACACAATTTATCTCGCTTGGCTATCATTGCTTCCTGATGAAAAAAATAAAGGCCGTACAGGCCAGGCTCAGAAAAAAAGACCCCGAAAAAACCAAATCTCTTATCAAGCTCGAAAAGCAGCTGGAAAACTGGCTTGCGCAACGTTCTCTCGCTCAGATCCTGGATTGGTTCGACTGTGTTGAAACCACAAAGGTACAGACCGCCATGGGCAGCTATCGATGGTCCACCGAATCAGTGGCCAGAGACAGGCTCTTTTTAAAGTGTTTGGGAGTGGGTACCAAATAGTGTACGCTTTATCCGACTTTCAGGATATAATCGCAGGCGCTGTCCTTGCGGATACCGGAGCAAAAAGCACATTTCCCGTGGAGATCCTTATCCCCTATGATAAAAACAGGATACCCGATGGATACAGCATTGAAGACCTGATCATCCTTATTTACAATTATGAACAGAAACAATGGGAAAGCGCCCGTTCGGAAATCATTCATGCAAACAATGCCCTGATGTTTCAGGAGCATCTGATTTCCGCCTATGCTGTGGTTATAGAAACAGACGAAGCAGATGCCTTTTCCAAAAAACTTGGAAACTATAAAACCGACAGCAGCGGGTGCTTTCTTCAGAACATTCTGTCCGGCCCCTGAGACTCCGGGACAGCCCCTTGAAACCCGCCTCTCCGGCGCATCAGGCCGGACTGGCGGACACATACAGCCCCCCTTTTAACGCACCGCAACAAAAGACTTTACCTTTTTATTCCAGAATCCTATACTTCATAAAATTTCTTTTTTATCAGATCCGGCCCCAGCACCTGAAAACATCCTCTGCAAGGTGCAAAAAATCAGACGGAAAATGCCGCCAATGCCGAAGAATCCGTTGCCGCATCCGAAGAGATGAATGCCCAGGCGGAACAGCTAAAGACCATTGCCTCAGCCCTTGCCTTCACCTGTAACGGGAAAAGGGGCCGAATGTGCGGCCCCCATGGAATATTCTATTTCCACCCTGCCCAGGCTTCAGGAGGGGCGTAGACACCTAAATACCCATTGACAATATCTGTTTCTATTTTATATGGTAACACCATAAACACCGTTCAAAAACAGAATTTATATATCACAAACAAAAGAATGTTTATTTGCGTGACAAAACATCAGAAACAGGAGAAACCAATGAAAAAAATTATCTTTTTTATCAGTTTGTATCTGTGCTGCACCCTTTCCGCCTTTTCAGAAGAGACTGTGATAAAACTTGCCATAGGAGAGTATCCTCCTTTCACTTCTGAAAAAGAATTACATGGCAAACTCCTTGAAGAAGTGGTTTCAGCGGCTTTCGGGCTTGAAGGAATCCGAGTCGAATATGCCTATTTCCCCTGGGCGCGGAGTATAGCTCTCACCGAAAATGGAGAATATGACGGCACCTTTCCATGGCTTAAAACAGCAGACAGAATGGAAATTTTTCATCTGCATCAAGACAGCCTGATACAGGATGAAGGCGTTTACTTTCATCTGAAAACAACAACCTTTGACTGGAGCACCCTGGAAGACCTGAAAAAATACAGGGTCGGAGTCACCCTTGGATATGCGAATGTAGAAATCTACGAAAAGGCGGGTATCAAGGCTGAAGCGGTTCCAAGGGAAGAGCTGAATTTTAAAAAAATAGCGGGTAACAGAATTGATGTGTATCAAACATCAAAAACTGTAGGGTATTATATGATGCACTCGCAAAAAGTCTCAAGCCATATTTTGTGAGGAAAAGTTGAAAAGATTGTTCCGGGACAAAAATATCCTTACAAATTGATGAATCGAGTCTGGTAGATGTAAAATGCGCTCTTTGACAACCTTATGAAGGGCAAATTTAAGGGTGTTTGCCCCCTCACCTCCCCTTTTTACCCTTTTGAGGCGATTTCTGAACGCAGTTGCCCTCAGGATGTTTAATCCTGTCACTTTGAGTACCGCTGCAACCCTGACCCTTGTCATTCCCCTGATCCGCAGATGTTTTATTCCAGTCATGCGGTCAAGGTCGGACATGGTTGCCTCGACGCCGGAATGGAATCGGTAGACATCTCGAAAAC
>NZ_VDMB01000056.1 GCF_006175995.1 Desulfobotulus mexicanus | reverse complement strand
CCCCCATCCTTCCCCTTGTCGTTTATCACGGCAGGGAAGGATGGCTTTCAAGGGATATTGTGGATCTGCTGGACGGTGGTCATCCAAACATCTTCCGGCCCTTCACACCACAGTTCCATACCCTGCTTTGTGATGTCGGCGCCCTTGACCCCAATACCCTCCAGCACAATATTGTGCTAAAGGTTTTCTTRAAGATTCTGGGTTCCGTCATGGGGCCTGAAATCAAAGATGATCTCCCTGAGATGATTCAAATGCTGACCAAAATRATGGAGCCCGGCAAAACGACACTGGAATACATAGAAATTTTTCTKCGCTACGTCATCTCGGCAAGCCAGGACATTGACGAGGCCACCATTGAAAAGGCCCTCGAAAACAGCGGATACATGGAGGTGCTTATGCCCACATTGGCCCAAAAATGGATTGAAGAAGGCATGGTTATGGGTGAACAAAGAGGCCTGATTATGGGCGAACAGAGAGGCCTGATTATGGGTGAACAGAGAGGTGAACAGAAAGGTCTGATGCGCATGATGCAGGAAAAATATGCCACCATCATGAACCTTCAGAAATACAGGATGAAACCAGAAGAGATAGCAGATATTACGAGTCTTACCCCTGAAAAGGTCAGAGAGATTCTTGCTGCCGGTGACAAGGGCCTGGATCTTCTCATAGGCGATAATACGACCAAACATTAGTCCTTGTTCTGTACCTACAAACTAAAAGGCAGGAGTGGGAAATGGGCTTCGAGAGCCTCAGCCACCGATATACCCACAAGGATTTTGACTCTGCCATCGCCAGGCATCCTGCATCATATGTTCAAGGCTTCGGGAGGTTTGCCAGCCAAGCTCCTGCAGGGCTTTCGAAGGATCGGCCCAGCAGGCGGCAATATCCCCTTTTCGGCGGGGAACAATGGAAAAAGGAACACCCTTACCGGAGGCGGCTTCAAAGGAGCAGATCATTTCAAGAACGGAAGTGCCCCTGCCTGTGTCAAGGTTCCAGATCTTAACACCCCTTTGCCTTACAAGAATTTTCATGGCTTCCACATGAAACAGAAATTTTACCCTATCCCCTCTTTTCATCCCCCCAAGCGCCTGCTATTCTACCTTCCATGAAAAAGAAAAAGCAGGACACCTATCTGGAAGATCTCCTAAAGAGCAACCCCCATGATGCTCTGGCAAAGAGAATCCTTGGCCAAAAAAACCATGCCGTGGATTTTTTCAAAGTCATGCTGCCAGAAGAGTTGGTTGCACTTCTTGATATGGAAACCCTCAAGGCCGAAAAGGACAGTTTTGTCAGCCCAAAACTTCGGAGTGCCTTCAGTGATCTTGTGTTCAGCGTAAAGCTCAAAGACAGCCGGACAAAGGCTTTCCTCTACACACTCATTGAACACAAAAGCCAGCCCGATATCTGGCACATCCTCCAGATACTCAAATATATGAGTGCCGTATGGGAAAGCTTCCACAGAAATACCCCGGATAAACTTCTGCCCCCCATCCTTCCCCTTGTCGTTTATCACGGCAGGGAAGGATGGCTTTCAAGGGATATTGTGGATCTGCTGGACGGTGGTCATCCAAACATCTTCMGGCCCTTCACACCACAGTTCCATACCCTGCTTTGTGATGTCRGCRCCCTTGACCCCAATACCCTCCAGCACAATATTGTGCTAAAGGTTTTCTTRAAGATTCTGGGTTCCGTMATGGGGCCWGAAATCAAAGATGATCTCCCTGRGATGATTCAAATGCTGACYAAAATGATGGAGCCCGGCAAAACGACACTGGAATACATAGAAATTTTTCTGCGCTACGTCATCTCGGCAAGCCAGGACATTGACGAGGCCACCATTGAAAAGGCCCTCGAAAACAGCGGATACATGGAGGTGCTTATGCCCACATTGGCCCAAAAATGGATTGAAGAAGGTATGGTTATGGGTGAACAAAGAGGCCTGATTATGGGCGAACAGAGAGGTGAACAAAGAGGCCTGAAACTAGGAGAGCAGAAAGGACTGATGCGGGAAAAGTATGAAACAATAATGAGTCTCCGTGAATTCCATATGAAACCGGAGGATATTGCCAGAGCTACCAGACTTACCCCTGAAAAGGTCAGAGAGATTCTTGCTGCCGGTGACAAGGGCCTGGATCTTCTCATAGGCGATAATACAACCAAACATTAGTCCTTGTTCTGTACCTACAAACTAAAAGGCAGGAKTGGRAAATGGGCTTCGAGAGCCTCAGCCACCGATATACCCACAAGGATTTTGACTCTGCCATCRCCAGGCATCCTGCATCATATGTTCAAGGCTTCGGGARGTTTGCCAGCCAAGCTCCTGCAGGGCTTTSGAAGGATCGGCCCAGCAGGCGGCAATATCCCCTTTTCGGCGGGGAACAATKGAAAAAGGAACACCCTTACCGGAGGCGGCTTCAAAGGAGCAGATCATTTCAAGAACGGAAGTGCCCCTGCCTGTGTCAAGGTTCCAGATCTTAACACCCCTTTGCCTTACAAGAATTTTCATGGCTTTCACATGAAACAGAAATTTTACACAGCCCCCTCTTTTCATCCCCCAAAGCTCCTGCTATTCTGCCTTCCATGAAAAAGAAAAAGCAGGACAATAAAGATCAGGATACCTATCTGGAAGACCTCCTGAAGAGCAACCCCCATGATGCTCTGGCAAAGAGGATCCTTGGCAAAAAAAGCAATGCCGTGGATTTTTTCAAAGTCATGCTGCCAGAAGAGGTGGTTGCACTTCTTGATATGGAGACCCTCAAGGCTGAAAAGGACAGYTTTGTCAGCCCAAAACTTCGGAGTGCCTTCAGYGAYCTTGTGTTCAGCGTAAARCTCAAAGACAGCCGGACAAAGGCTTTCCTCTACACACTCATTGAACACAAAAGCCAGCCCGATATCTGGTACATCCTCCAGATACTCAAATATATGAGTGCCGTATGGGAAAGCTTCCACAGAAATAACCCGGATAAACTTCTGCCCCCCATCCTTCCCCTTGTCGTTTATCACGGCAGGGAAGGATGGSKGGCAGAAG
>NZ_VDMB01000055.1 GCF_006175995.1 Desulfobotulus mexicanus | reverse complement strand
CCCTTTTTCAAAATAACGTGCTGAATTGCTTCATTACGAAGAGCCGATGCTGAAGGCGTAAGCCTGTGAAGAAGTCGATTGATGGAATCATGCGCAGGAGCATTTTTTTGCTCCTGTAAAACTCTCTCAACCTCTGTGCAGGTAAAAATTTTGGGACTTGCTGTCAAAAAAGCCATGTAATCATATTCAGAAAATTTTGGTGGATTCATAATCTTTAAACCTTAAATGGAACCGGTAAAAACATCAACTGCGTAACTCCTAAAAACAAAGGAAAAAACGCTGCTGAAAAAAACATAAAAAAACGGGCTGCAAAGGACATATTCCAGGAATCCGAAAGGATGCCTGCACCAAAAATCAGCCCACCGGTCAGGGTGCTGCCCATTAAAAAAAATCCGGATAAAAAACTCATGCAACCCCTTTATCCAGAAAAGGTGTCCTGAGAGAAGCAATCTGTCTTCTGTCGCGAACCCAGGAATTTCCCTTTCTGGATTTGGCATACCCTTTGATCTGGGCCACACGAAGACTGAGTTCCGAAGAATCCATTCCCGGATGGAACTGACAGTCCACGATTCCCAGAGAAATGGATACCATGGGAAACTGGCAGGCAATTCCCTCTCTGGATTTACCCTGAAAAAAACCCTGATTACGGATGTTCTCCGGATAGAGAATCCGGGTTTCCCCCTCGAATTTTTCCGTAAGATCCCTTGCAAAGGCTTCCGCCTCCGCCGGATGGGTGAAAATGACAAAATCATCCCCCCCCACATGGCCAATAAAGGCATCACTGCGGCAGCAAAGGGATACGCTCTCCCGTATCAAACGGCTTGTGAACATGAGCATACGGTCACCGGCCTCAAAACCAAGACAGTCATTATAGGCCTTAAAGTGGTCCAGATCCGCATAGATCAGGCTCATGCGCACCTGATCCCGCCGATATGCCTCCATGGTTTTTTCAATGCTGGTATTGCCGGGCAGACCCGTTAAAGGATTTGCCCCCCTTGCGGTTTCCACCTGAATCCTGGACATGACATCCAGCAGGCTGCGAACGGATACCATTCCTTTATAAAGCCCGTTTTCAGTAATCAGAATATCATCAATAAGCGTTCCGCAGAGCGGGACATGGCAGCACGGGCCACTTCATCCGGAGGTGTCCCCGCATCCCGGATCATGGGTTCCGTATCCATAATCCGGGCAACGCTTTTTTTCAGAAAAAGGGCATTGCCATAGGGCGAGCTTAGGTGACGGTCCAGATTATAGCGCATGAGAAGGCCCACTGGCCGATTTTCCTTCAAAAGACATATGCTGTCCGTTGGCGGACGGTTTTTCAGTATACGGCTTATCTCTTCAACGGTATCCGCTGCCTGGGCAGTGATTCCGGGGCTGACCAGATGGCCCACGCCGAAACCCTTACAGCCTTGAAAAACCTGCCCGTCAGGACTGCCACCGCTTTCTTCCACATGGTGCACGGAAGGCAGGGAGGATGCCGGTGCAACGGCATTTCCCTGCATCAAAGAAAAGCCAAGTCCGTTAAAATAACGCCTGTCCTTTTTTTTATTCACATTGATAACACCGGAGACGCACTGTATACGGCGGCAGGCATCCGACAGCATGCCCACCATCAGCGCAGCATGGTCCTGCCCCGAGGCATACTGCCTGAATGCCGAGGATTCCAGAAGAAAAAGATCCGGACGCAGGCCTGCAAGGTGGAGCAAAGAAAGGCTTTTTTCACCAGCGCCGCAGATACACAGACCTGTTCCCGTATGGATGGAAAGGGATGGGCCGGGCATATCCATAAAGGCATTAAGGTCCTCTTCCTGAATACCAAGGACAATACGCCGGGGAGAGACTTCTTTTTTTTCAAGAATTGTACTCAGCATTTCAGGAAAATCAGGATGTCCCATGCTTACCGGGTGCAGAAAAAAAACAAGCCGCCCTTCTTCGGGCAGATGGGAAAAGGCATCCAGAGCCACGCCAAAATCCATCATATCACTCTTTAATATCAAACCCTTATTTTCCAGATTTTCCAGCCACTCCTGTCTGCCGGGCAAAAGATCTGAAAAACTTTCTTTACGGACAATCCACAGCCGGATACACCCTGTGATGGTATCTGCAACGGGATAAAAACGGATACCAGCTTGCCGTAAAGAATCTGTGGCCGGAGGCATGGGCGGAATTTCCGGAATCATCTCTTTTCTTTTTCCCTTAGCAGGACTCATGGACAGAACCTCCTGATCTTTACATTACCCGGACATCCTTTATCCTCTGAATATGAGAATTGTATTTGATGCACTCGCAAAAAGTCTCAAGCCATATTTTGTGAGGAAAAGTTGAAAAGATTGTTCCGGGACAAAAATATCCTTACAAATTGATGAATCGAGTCTGGTAGATGTAAAATGCGCTCTTTGACAACCTTATGAAGGGCAAATTTAAGGGTGTTTGCCCCCTCACCTCGCCTTTTTACCCTTTTGAGGCGATTTCTGAACGCAGTTGCCCTCAGGATGTTTAATCCTGTCACTTTGAGT
>NZ_VDMB01000054.1 GCF_006175995.1 Desulfobotulus mexicanus | reverse complement strand
GCAAAGATGGAACAATYGAATACTGGGCAACAAACCATCTTGATATGGATGATCTTAAGCGACTTCAACTGTCTGAATTTTCATGGAAAATCGAAGAGTATCATCGTAACCTTAAACAGTTCTGTGGAGTGGAACGCTCTCATGTAAGAGCTGCCAAAGCTCAAAGAAATCATATCGGACTTGCAATAAGGACATTCTTGCGTTTTTCGGTCTTCAGTTTCAAGACAGGCCTCAGCTGTTTTGAACTCAAATACAGAATTATCAGGGATGCTGTCAGGAAATATATGGAGCACCCAGCTTGGACTTTTGAGGCAACTGCGTAACTCCTAAGGTATAAAGAAAACCTGTAAAATGCTCCACAATGGCCCGAAATTCCGCTTCCCGCTGCCTGAGAGTTTTTACCACAGCCTTTTCCGCCGTTACATTGACAAGGGTGGCAACGCTGGTAGTTGTTCCACGGATCATATCCAGCTTAATCAGGATATCATGGACCTGCCCTTCACGATTCATAAGACGGCACTCATACTCACCGGGTGCTGCTCCGGGATCCTTTCTCCGCGTATGATGATAACGCATCATACGCTCCAGATCCTCCCTGACTACAAAACGCAGCCACTCAATTTTTCCTTCTATCTCTTCTTTGGAATAACCGAGGAGTTCTTCAACACGTTCATTTATACGGCTGATGGTATAATCCGATTCAATGACAATGGTGGGGGCCGTGGATTTTTCAAAAATCATCCGATAAAAAAGTGCATCCGTTTCTGCTTTTTCCACCCGGTCACGCCATTCTTCCCTTTGATTTTCCTGCATGGAGAGTATCCTTTTTAATGCGTTGGGGGGGCCATTTATTGGGAAGGACTTAAAATAAAACATCTTTGTCAGAGACAGTACTGAAAACTTTTAAAAAAAAAGATGCGGGTATCTTCAGCCGTAAAGACTGCCTGCACCAAGGGTCAGCCATGCAACCACAATATAACGGACCAGCTTTCCGAAAACCATGAAAACAAGAAAATGCAAAACCTTCATACGCAAAATCCCTGCGGCAAAAACCAGAGGGTCTCCCACAACGGGTATCCAGGAAAAGAACAACATCCATGAACCATAGCGGGAGATCCACCGGGCTGATTGCTCCCTTTTTTCTTCAGAAATTCCAAGAAAACGCCCTGCTCCATCTCCGGCAAAATTACCAAGATAAAAGGTGGTTACAGCTCCCAGAACATTGCCTGTGGTTGCAGCAGCAACAGCTGTAACAGGATCTTTGCCATTCAGAAGCGCTGCCACAAGTACTACTTCCGAAGCACCGGGCAAAAGGGTTGCCGCCACAAAGGCGGAGACAAAAAGCCCTGTCAGCCAGAATTCATCGGAAGACAAGAGGTTATTATCCCAGGAAAAAAAATCATTCATATTCTACAGTTCCAATTATTTTGAAGATCTCCGGCAAGGATCATGATCATGGACTGATACTCCCCCTTGCTTGACGCTGGAAAGCCCGGACCGTATACTTGCCCGGATATTTATTCCCTGCAAGTGCATGCAGGCAAACCAGGAGGTTTCATGGAGTCTTTTCAAGAGTTTGTAACAATGACCATAGATGTTTGGAATCATGGGTTCATGGGTATTCCCATAGCCCGCTATCTTGCGGCGGCTGGTATTCTCATTTTTTTTCTCCTGTTACGGCGAACCGTTGTTCAATGGCTTCTCAACCGCCTTAAAAAACTGAGCAGCCAGACAGAAACCCGGCTGGATGATGAAATAGTAGCCTCACTGGAACCACCCGTACGCCTTGTTCCTGTTATATTAGGTGTCTTTTTTGCCTTACGTTTTCTGAATCTTGAAGGCGGTGCCGCTCTTTTTTCTGAAAAACTGATCCGGTCCATGATTGCCTTCATGATTTTCTGGGCGCTGCTTTCCGCTATTCCTCCCCTCTTCAGACTTCTCAGCAATATAAAAGAAAAGGTGGGCGAAGCCCTGCTGGACTGGGCCCAGAAAGCCGTGAAAATTGCCGTCATCGCCATCGGTGCCGCTACCATTCTGGACATGTGGGGCATTAAAGTCGGCCCGGTTCTTGCCGGTTTCGGACTTTTTGGCGTAGCGGTAGCGCTGGGTGCCCAGGATCTGTTCAAGAACCTTATTTCCGGCATTCTTATACTTACAGAACGCCGCTTTGGCAAAGGAGACTGGATTCATGTGGAAGGTGTTGTGGAAGGTACCGTTGAGGAAATAGGTTTCCGTTCCACCCGCATACGCCGCTTTGACAAAGCTCCGGTCTTTGTACCCAATGCAAGGCTTTCCGACAATACACTGACCAACTTTTCCCATATGACCCACAGAAGAATTTTCTGGACCATCGGCCTTGAATACCGCACCACCCTGGATACCCTGAGGAAAGTCCGGGACCGGATAGAAAACCATCTGCTGGAAAATCCGGCCTTTGTCAACCCTCCGGAAGTTCCTCTTTTTGTACGCATTGACCGTTTTTCAGACTCATCCATCGATATTATGGTTTATTGTTTTACCCGGACCACAGCCTGGGGAGAATGGCTTGCAGCCAAAGAGGGTCTGGCCCTTTCCATCAAAGCCATTGTGGAAGAGGAAGGCACATCTTTTGCATTTCCAAGTCGGTCTCTGTATGTTGAAAACCTGCCGGAGTCCGAGGCTCCCCAGGTCTTTATTCCACCCGCTGATCAGGATACCAAGCCATGATGCCCCTCTGTCACCAGTTGCTGCAGTTGGCCGAAAGGGCCAGTGTTGATTCTCATACACAAATCCACAAAAATTCTCACAAACAAATACCCGACAAAAATGTGACCGGAAGGGGCTATCCCCTTCCGGTCTTTCATTGTAGACAGCAGTCTACCGCACCGAGTTATCCCTTAACGCTGGAGTCCCCTCGCAGTCGCCTCCGTTTCACTCGGATCTGTTGAACCATTCAGCGCTGTAAAGCAGCTCTGCCGAGATGGTTTTTTCTTCCCGGATATATGCCTCCTCCAGGGCCATAGTGGCCATATTCATTAC
>NZ_VDMB01000053.1 GCF_006175995.1 Desulfobotulus mexicanus | reverse complement strand
GGGTAAGGGAAATCAATGAACTGAATATTCCCCCCGGCAACCGTCTTGAACGCTTAAAAGGTAAGCGTGAAAATCAGTACAGTATCCGCATCAATCAGCAGTACAGAATCTGTTTTAAATGGGAGGAAGGCCATGCCTGCGAAATTGAAATCACCGATTACCATTGATGTGGGCCGTCGTTTGCCTCAAAACCGCCCACCGACACATCCTGGAGAAATGTTGCTGGAGGAATTTATCAAGCCACTAAATATCACACAGACGGTACTTGCCCACCATCTGGGGGTGTCCTATCCACGTCTGAATGAAATCATCAGAGGCAAACGCTCCGTAACTCCGGACACAGCCTTGCGGCTGTCTCATGTTCTGGGAATGTCGGCAGATTTCTGGCTGGGCCTACAACAGGATTGGGATCTCTGGCATGCCATGAACAGCCCCGAAGCAAAAAAGATCAGGTTGTTAAAACCTCTTTGCAAAAAAGAACCTTCTTTTGCATAGAAGACACCTATCCTCACGGCAGGCGAAAGCCCCTTCATGAATAACAACCACAAGACACCAACTTTGTCCTTGACCCTGATCTTTCATCAAAAAACGTAACCACAGGACACCCACTTTGTTCTTGATGGTGGTATGATCTTGGAAATATTTAAAAAGCATCTTCAACCACAGGACACCCACTTCGTTCCTGCTGACGTTCGATCCACTGACTGGCTTCATGGTGCTGGCACTGTGGGCAATTCCGATGACCACAGGAAAGTGGCCGCCATTCCTGATGACCACAGTCTGTGCACGGATAACACCCAACTACAGGACACCCACTTCGTTCTTGACCCGCATTCAACAACCACAGGACACCCACTTCGTTATTTTTTTCGGGTCATGATATGCTGTCCCAGTAGGACTTAAATTTACCACTGTTTTTTCTTGAATCAAGGTGGCGCACTGTATTATAATGGCATATGTTGGCTTGACAGATTGAGCCATAATACCGATTCTATTCGGATGCTTGGAATGCTTCATGCCTCTCTTGGGAGAATTTATGCCTGATGCCAACCACAGGACACCCACTTCGTTATTTTTTTCAGGTCATGATATGCTGTCCCAGAGCAAACCACAGGACACCCACTTGGTCTTTACTTGGTCTTTGTTCCCACCCTAACCTTTAAAAGACATCCCATGCATTGAACCTTCCACTTCTGCACTTGACAACTCATATCAGAATTGTACAATTGTCAAAAATCATATATTTTGGAGCTGATAATGGAGATCGTAATCGATACTTCAGCAATAATAGCAGTCATAGTAGATGAACCTGAACGAGAAAAAATTATTGAATTGACAAGAGGAAATACCCTCATTGGCCCAGGTTCGATTCCTTGGGAAATTGGAAATGCGTTTTCGGCAATGTTTAAAAAAAGCGAGTGAGTCTTGCAGAGGCCGAAAAAGGGCTTGAAATTTTTAAAAAAATTCCGATTCGGTATATTGAAACCGATTTTGCAAATGCCGTAACAATATCTCAAAAAACCAATATCTATGCCTATGATGCCTATTTTCTGGATTGTGCCTTAAGACAGAAAGCACCCTTACTGACATTGGACTCAAAGTTGTGTGCCGTTGCCAAAAGTCTAAAAATCTCAACACTGGAGGCATAAAATGCAAATTTACACATATTCAGAAGCAAGACAAAAGCTTGCGATTGTTCTCGATCAGGCTGAAACTTCCGGTAAAGTCCTCATTCGGAGAAAAGATGGTCGCACGTTTGCTTTAATTCCTGAAAATATTTCTGATTCCCCTCTGGACATTCCAACCATTAAAGCTAAAATTTCCACAAAGGAAATTGTTGATATTATTCGTGAAGGAAGGGAAAGGTAACGGCGTGGCGGCCTATACGGCAACCAACTACACAGACACCCACTTCGTTCTAAAACCACAGAGCAACCACTGCAACCACTGGACACCCACTTCGTTCTTGACCCGCATTCCAAAATCCCCTATCTTTCCCTTTAAAAACAAGATCCTAATTTTCACAGGAGGGCCTACATGACCTATCCCCGATCCACCCTTATCAGCCTTGAAAGCACCCCATGGTATCACTGCGTCTGCCGCTGTGTCCGCAGGGCCTTTCTCTGTGGCAAGGACAAGCAATCCGGCATGGACTTTGACCACCGACGGGGCTGGATTGCAGAGCGTATCATGGAGCTTTCGGCCATCTTTTCCATTGATGTGGCGGCCTATGCGGTCATGAGTAACCACTACCACATCGTGCTGCGTGTGGATGAGAACCGTGCCCTTTTCTGGTCGGATCGTGAAGTCTTCACCCGCTGGACGCAGCTTTTCAAGGGGCCGGATGTGGTGAGACGTTACCTCTCAGAAACCGAAGACCTGAGCGCATCGGATCAGCTCAGGCTCAATGAGCTGGCTGGCATCTACCGAAGCCGCCTTTATGATGTTTCGTGGTTTATGAGGATGCTCAATGAGTCCATTGCAAGAAAAGCCAATCAGGAGGAAGGAATTTCCGGCAGATTCTGGGAGGGACGTTTCAAAAGTCAGGCCCTTCTCGATGAAAAGGCCATTCTGGCAGCCATGGCCTATGTGGATCTCAACCCTGTTCGTGCGGGCATGGCCGAAACCCCTGAAACCTCAGATTTTACGTCCATCAAGGAAAGGCTGGATGCCCTTAAGGCAAAGGATGCCTGTTCTTCTCGGCCTTCCGTCACACTACCGGATGCATCCCCGGATACTCAGCTGGAAAAACCGAGAGCTTCCCTTGCCCCCTTTGATGATCTCACGGATATGGCCTTTGCCATTCCCTTCGGTTTCCATGAATATGCAGAACTTGTGGACTGGACAGGAAGACAGCTTAAACGCAAAAAGCGGGGGAGTATCTGCCGTAAAGTCCCTCCCCTTCTCAAACGAATAGGCCTGGATGCTGCCGTTTTTGTATCTTCCATGGATACCCTTTTAGAGCAGTTCGGCACCGCCGTGGGAGATCCGGAAGTTTTAAGAATGCACTGCAAACTCAGAGGCCTGCGCTGTATGCGGGGTGCCGGTTCTGAAGTGTTTTTTGATGCGGCCTGATGGTGGGATCATTCTTTTTGCTACCTTTCACATCTTCACTCAGCCACAAAAAACCACTCTGTAATGCTGCTCTTGACCATAAAATATTTGACAGATATAATGCCTCCCATTATCTTAATTATGTTAGTTAATCAACATCATGAAATAATGTATTAAATCACTTCAAAAGAAAAAAATATTTGTCGAACGGTTACGACATTCCATGATCAAAACTTTCAAATCAGCTGGCACAGAAGATATTTTTGACGGCATAAC
>NZ_VDMB01000052.1 GCF_006175995.1 Desulfobotulus mexicanus | reverse complement strand
ACTGAAGATTTTCTGGTCCGCCTTCTGGCGGAGGGGGCTGCCGGTTCTGTACAACAGAACACAGCAAGCCTGGATCCCGATGGGTGACTGGTGCGGATCATTATTCCGCCATCCCAATAAAATTGAAATTTCAGATGCGAATTCAGACAGGCCACCTGCACCATTCTGAGTTAACCGTAATCAAGCAAAAAAAGAGGTGACGCTTGAACAGGAGAGGTGTTTTTTTACTTGACAGGTCCTTTAAATGGGAGACCCCTTTAATGCCAGACAGGATGAGCTGCACCTGCCGGTCCAGTTCTGCCTGTGCGGCTTGGGATGCGGATTGCAGCACCGGGGCCATGCGTTCCTCATCCTGCAGGACCATGGGCGGAGAGGATGACCAGATGCCTTTGATGGTTTCGTCACGGGGGTTGCCCTTTCTGGGATTGGCCCGGCGCTTGCCCGTGCGGATGAAAATGTTGGTATGGCCGCTGGCCATGGTGGCCACAAAGCCAGCCTGCTTAAATTTTTCGTGAAACTGAATCCGGCCCTTCCGGTGTTTGAACAGGGCCGAAAAGCCTTTTTGGGATCTTCTGCCGCCAAAGTGCATTCCCGGCATCTGTCCCTTGATCTTCCAGGGTTTGGATTTGTCATAGAGGGGAACCCCACGTTTGTCCCTTGCCCTGAGGTAGCAGGTGAAATCCGTATAGGTGGCTTTGCGTTCCGTGATGGTCTGGCGGATGACGGTTTTGGTGAGGTTGACTTCCTTATATATGGTATCCACGGCCACGGTTTTGGCCTTGGAAAGCCCTTTGTTCAAGGCCCTTGTGGTGGCCTTCCGGCTGCCGTTTTTCACATCGGCAAGCAGCTTTTCCACCTCATCCAGCCCCTGAATGCTGACATTGGAAATCATGGGATGGTTTCCTCCTTACCCATACTGCACCAGACCGATCTTCATCAGCACATCGCCCTCCACCAGTACCCGTGTGCTGCGGTATTTACTGGTGTTGAGGATCACCGGAACCGCCTCCCGGAAGGCACCCACATCCGAGCGCAGCACCTCGATTTCCATTTCCCAGCTCACAACCCCGGTCTGCCGTTCCATCTCTCCGGTGCGGCGGGTACGGGCCAGAATTTCCCGGCCATCGTAGAAGATCCACTCGGCCCCTTCTTCGGGGTTCAGGATGATATTTCTGGCATCTTCTTCCAGCATGTCTTTCCAGTCCACGGGTCAGCTCCTTAAAAGGGTTACCCTTTTACCAGCGATTTCCGATACCCAGCAGGGCACCGATACGAACTCCGGCATAGCCTGCCTGTGCCGTTATTTTCCATGAGGTGCGGCCAACGTCCTTTTTAAATTCCTGATCCGCCCATCTGCGCTCTTTGTGGTTGCGGGCATGTTTGCACCGCCAGTCATGGCGGCAGGAGGCTATGGGATGCCTGTGCCTTGGGAAAAAAGGCTGAAGCAGAACCGGCACCGATGAGCCGTCCCACTCAAAGTCCGCTGGCACCTCGCCAGCACTTCCATCCATATTCATGCAGAAAAGGGGCTTATCCAGCGCCCTGTGCAGGGGCTTTCCCGGCACCGACCGCATGTGGATGACGGTTCCCGAAGCTGCCATGGGATTTCCTTTCATAAAAAGCATAAAAAGGGGTCTAGCATAAAAAGGGGTCTGACCCCTTTTTCATATTTTTCATATCCAGATTCCAGACATGGAAAGCCGCTGGGCTTCCCTGAAATATCCGTTCCAGGTTTCGGGTCTGGCCCTGCCCGGATTCCAGGCAGCAAGGTACTGCCGCCAGCCTTTGTCCGGCTCATCCGGGCCGGGCAGGGGTTCCGGGATGGTCCATAGCAGAAGCCGTGCATAGCAGCAGGCAAGGGCATCGTTATGTTCAATGGCGGCATGGCTTTCTTCCACGTCCACGCCGTAGCGCATTCCCACCAGAATCCGGCGGATGGTGACAGCGCTTGCCGGGTGGTTCAGCACACCGGCAATGCCAGCTTTTTCAAACTGCCAGAATCCCCTTGCAGGGCCACGGATCTGGCGGCGATGCATAAAGCGGGATTCCTGCATGCCGATGGCGTGGAGCATTCCCATGGCCGCAGGGCTTTTCATCTTCTCGGGAAGCAGGGCAAAGCCTGCACTGATAAATGGATGCATTATTTTCCCCTTTCTGCCACGGCCCGAAGCACCTTCTTTTCCAGCAAACCCAGAATCTGGGCGGAGGAATAGCCACTCACTCCGCAGACAGCGGCCCGGAAGTTGGGCGAAATGGCCTCGGCATCGGCAATGAGAAGAAAAACGAGGATGCCCACAAAGGCACTCATGAGCAGCCCACCGAAAAACCAGCACCACGAAAAGGCTTTGGGGTTTTGCATCATCCTCACCATCCCTCCCAGCATGGCCAGCAGAACAGCGGGTGCGACTTCCATGCAGGCTCTGAGGAGTTCTTCCGGTATCCGCACGCCGCGTCTCCTTTTTTCTATTTAATCCCACCCATGAGGTAGCAGCACTTGCCGGAGACATCCGTCCGGATGCGGCCATCATCGTAATAGGAGCGCAGATAGGCTTCGTCCACGTCATGGCGTACCCGGATGATCTCCGAGCGCAGGGCCTCTTCCCGGTACTGCTCCACGATGGGTTCTGTGCTGGCATCCTTGGCATAGACAAAGGTGCGGCCCACACAGGGTTCCGTGATGTCGTAGCTGCCGGAGATTTTCACCAGAGCGGCGTAATCACTCGTCCAGATGTCTTCAAAGACCAGCCGCTTGCCCTTGGGCGAGGCATTGCGCATCCCACCCGCCACCACCACGTTCTTCACGTTCAGGATCTGGGCCAATTGATCCGAAGTAAGTCGGTTTAAGTCAATGCCGGGGAAGGTGTATTTGAGCTGTTCCCGGATCTCTCCGTTGGCCTTCAGCCATTCCGCCACCTGCCATGAGATAATCAGGGCATCCGGCTCCATCCCGCACTGCTGGCGAAAGGCGGCCTTGCCGTCCCGGATATCCTGCACCGGAGTTCCTTCCGCCGGATCGCTCCATTTTTTGGACACGTTGTGGGGCGTGAACACGGAAGGGTTCATCACCCGGGCGGCAATGCGCTTTTCCTGCGCCCGGAGGATGATGGCCATGTTCCGGCGGGTGGCGATTTCCTCGGCCAGTCCGGGCCGCTGGTTTTCCAGCTCATCCCATTCCACATCGTCCATGGGCTCTTCGTGGCCCTTTTCCGAAACCGCATATTTCCCCCGCTCGTACTCCCATTCCGACCTGTGGTAACGGCCCCTTGGGGAGCGTTCCACGTCTTCATCGGAAAAAAGCACTTCCGCAGGAATCACGGGATAGGTGCCGCCTCGGGCCATGACCTTATGGATGGGCATGACCGAAAGGCCGATATAGCCCTCCGAAGGATCGCGGAGGGTTTCGAGTACGGTAGCGCCCAGATCGGGACGCCAGATAAGACTGCCGTTGGTGGCGCGCATGGTATTTCCTTTCCTTCAGGCCCCCTCTCCCTCTGGGAGAGGGTTGGGGTGAGGGCATAATGTCGTAGGGTCAGGCCCCTTTAAAGGACCGCTGGCTGCGCTTCGGGAGCCTCAGCGACCAGCCGGGAAAAAGGGGTCACCCATTTAAAGGACCTGTCAAGTAAAAAAACACCTCTCCTGTTCAAGCGTCACCTCTTTTTTTGCTTGATTACGGTTAACTCAGAATGGTGCAGGTGGCCTGTCTGAATTCGCATCTGAAATTCCAATTTTATTGGGATGGCGGAATAATGATCCGCACCAGTCACCCATCGGGATCCAGGCTTGCTGTGTTCTGTTGTACAGAACCGGCAGCCCCCTCCGCCAGAAGGC
>NZ_VDMB01000051.1 GCF_006175995.1 Desulfobotulus mexicanus | reverse complement strand
CGCTTGTTCTTCCTGCCTCCATACTCCCCTCATTTGAATCCGGATGAAATGGTATGGGGATACCTGAAACATCACAAGATTGGAAAAATGGTTGTTTCAGGCCCGGAAGACCTCAGAAAAAAGGTCTTCTCCATCTTGAGATCATTGCAAAAGAAAACCGTAAGAGTTGCCAGTTTTTTTAGAGCACAAGACACCCAGTATATTTTAGCTTAATGTCGAGTGTGTTATGATCTTATTAGTAAGTCTGCTATGGGAATCAAAAAGCTTATCCTGCCTGTGGCGGTGAGTTTTTGCCGCTTCCGCACAGGGCAAGAAGCTCCCGAATAAGATTGCGTCACGAGCAAATAGTTTGGGTGGCTATGCACCAGCTTGACAGGTATGGTCCTTAGTAAGCGAAAATGGTAATGAATAATTACAAATGAAAGGGAATACCATGTCCGAGGCCCTGTTTGAGGTGCGCCCCCATCGTCCGGAAAACATCACTGTCCGGATTCCGGGATCCAAAAGTTATACCCACCGGTTGCTTATTGCCGCAGCCCTTGCCGATGGCCCTTCGGAGGTATCGGGCTGCCTGCGCAGTGAGGATACCCTTCTTACGGCCGAGGCCCTTCGTCAGTTGGGCATTTCGGTAAAAGATCACGGAGACGGCAGAATGGTCGTGGAGGGAAAGGGCGGGAGGCTGGAGGGAACCAGTGATGTCGTTTTTCTAGCCAACTCAGGAACTTCCATGCGTCTTCTTTCGGCCGTTGCCGGTCTTGGTGAAAAGGCCAGTACTTTGGATGGCAATGCCCGCATGCGGCAGAGACCTCTGGGGGATCTGCTGGATGCTCTGGGGCAGGTGGGTATTCCCGCCCGCAGCATATCTGAAACAGGATGTCCGCCCGTTGTGATCGGTGGAGGCAGCCGCAGGGGAGGCGCGCTTTCCATTGCCTGTCACTTAAGCAGCCAGTATCTTTCAGGTCTTCTGCTCATGGCTCCCTGTCTGGAACAGGGGCTGGACATCACCGTTACACGGGGACCGGTTTCAAGGCCTTATATAATGATGACCCTGGAGATTTTAAAAAAAGCAGGTATCTTATTTTTCCGTGAAGGAGATACCCGCTACAGGGTTCCCGGCGGACAGACCTACAGGGCTGGAAATTATCAGGTGGAACCGGATGCTTCCAATGCCAGTTATTTTTTTGCTGCCGCGGCTGTAACGGGCGGGTCCGTTTGTGTGGAAGGTCTTTCTTTGGACTCTGCCCAGGGGGATCTGGGGCTTCTGGGCGTTTTTGAAAAAATGGGATGCACCGTGACCAGCGGCAGTAGTGGCATTTGCGTCAGGGGAGGTAGTCTCAGGGCTGTTGATGTGGATATGGGGGATATGCCGGATATGGTGCCTACTCTGGCAGTGGTCGCCGCCTTTGCCCAAGGGACCAGCTATATTCGCAATGTGGCCCATCTCCGTGAAAAGGAATGTGACCGCCTCTCGGCAGTGGCCACGGAACTCAACCGCATGGGAGGGTCTGTTCGCATTGTGGGGGATGATCTGGAAATCGATGGAGGCCTCCCTCTGCATGGGGCAAGGATTCACACCTATGATGATCATCGTATGGCCATGTGTTTTTCTGTGGCTGGATTGCGTGTACCCGGTGTTGTAATTGAGAATCCAGCATGTGTGGCAAAATCCTTTCCGAATTTTTTTGATGTATTTGCAAAGGTCATGGGATGAAGAAACCTATTTTTCTTGTGGGATACCGCTGTGTGGGAAAAAGTACGGTGGCTTTTCATCTGGCCCGTATGCTGGATGTGCCATGGGTGGATCTGGACCGGGATATGGAAGAGCATGCAGGATGTTCCATCGAAGAGTTTGTGCAGCGTCATGGCTGGGATGCATTCAGGGAACTGGAAATTTTTAGCCTTCAAAGGGTGCTGAAGGCAGGCTTTATTGTTGTGGCCACGGGCGGCGGAATTGTAACCAGACCGGAGAATATTCACACCATGAGGGCGCAGGGGCTGGTTTTTCATCTGGATGCCATGTCGGAAACCGTTGCAGCACGTATGGCCAAGGATCATAAGAATGGTGTTGTCCGTCCTGCCCTAAAGGGGTTCTCCGCCCTTGATGAAGTGCAGGAGATTATGGCTTCAAGGGCACCTCTGTATGCTGAGGCCGCCCACGGGACGGTAAAGACGGACCATCTTTCGCCGGAAGATGTGGCCTTGGAAATTATGCAGACCCTGAAACAGTATTTGCAGTAAATGATATGCCACCGCATAGGGTGGTTTGAAAGGAAGGTTGTAGATGGCAGGAAGCACCATGGGCCATATGTTTCGTGTCACCACCTGGGGAGAATCCCATGGTCCGGCCGTTGGCTGCGTGATAGACGGATGCCCTCCGGGGCTTGAGCTGGATGCATCGGTGGTGCAGCGCCAGTTGGACAGGCGGAAGCCGGGGCAGGCAAAAAGCAGTACCACCCGCAGGGAAGCAGATGTCTGTGAAATTCTTTCCGGTGTGTTTGAGGGCAGGACCACAGGTACACCCATATCTATTCTCGTCTGGAACAAAGATGCCAGGTCCGGTGCCTATGATGACATCAAAGATCTTTTCCGGCCGGGTCACGGGGATCTGAGCTATCAGGCCCGCTATGGAATACGTGACTGGCGGGGGGGCGGACGGGCCTCGGCCAGGGAAACCATAGGCCGGGTGGCGGCAGGTGCGGTGGCCGGGCAGCTTCTTTTTAATAATGGTATAGAAGTTCGGGCTTTTACCCTTGCCCTCGGTGGAGTGAAGGCAGATAAGCTTGACATGGAAGTCGTGTCTGCCAACCCTTACGGATGTCCGGATTCGGAAGCTGCCCTTGCCATGGATGCCAGGGTGGAAGTAGTGAGAAAGACCGGTGATTCCATGGGTGGCCTTGTGGAGTTATGGATAGATGGCCTTCCTGCGGGGCTGGGAGATCCGGTTTTTGATAAGCTGGATGGAGATCTTGCTTCGGCCATGATGGGAATTGGCTCTGTTAAGGGTGTTGAAATCGGAGCCGGTTTTGCCGTGACGGACCTGAAGGGAAGTGAATCTAACGATGCCATAGCGCCTGAAGGTTTTCTTTCCAATAACAGCGGTGGTATCCTTGCCGGCATCAGCAGCGGTGCCAGGGTTGTGCTGCGGTTGGCAGTAAAGCCTATACCTTCCATCACTATTCCTCAGCAGACTGTGGATATTCATGGCGCTCCAGCAACCATTGTTACCCGGGGCAGGCATGATGTGTCAGCCATTCCCCGTATTCTTCCCGTGGCTGAAGCCATGGCAAAGCTTGTCATTGCAGACCATATTCTCCGCTGGAGGGCCATCCAATGATACCGGATATTTTTGTGGGGAAAAAAATAGGTGTTATTGGCGGTCACGGTGGCATGGGGCGCTGGTTTTCGGCTTTTTTTCGTGATCTTGGGCTTTCTGTGGAGGTTTCCGATCTGGATACAGCCATTTCCAATGAGGAGCTTGTCCTTAAATCTGATATTGTAATTCTGTCCACACCCATGGCTGTGGCTGTATCTCTGGCCCGGAAGCTGGGGCCACTGATGTCGGAAGAAAAGCTTTTCGTGGATTTTTCTTCATTAAAGGAAGAAGTGGTGCAGGCCATGGTGGCTTCTTCTGCTGCTGAAGTGTTGGGCATTCATCCCATGTTCGGGCAGTATACGGCATCCATGCAGGGGCAGAATGTCATTCTGACTCCGGGAAGAGGACATTTGTGGACAGATCCCTTCCATCGTCTTTTTGAAGATGCCGGAGCTGTTGTTTCTGTTATGGATGCAGCCACCCATGACCGGCACATGGCATTTGTTCAGAGTGTCACCCATCTTGTTACCATTGCCACCGGGGCTTATATGCAGCAGGAAAATATGGATCCGGAAACCGCATGCAGGGTAGCCACACCTATTTTTCGTTTGAATGTAGATTTTGTTGGGCGTCTTTTTGCGCTGGATCTGGGTTTGTACGAGGATCTTATTGCAAGGAATCCCTATGCCAGAGAGGTGAGTAGTCTCTTTGCAAGGGTACTGGCAGATACTTCTGAAATTCTTCTGGATGATAAATCTGTGGATAAAAGACAGTGGATGGAAGGTATAAAAAGCTTTCTTGGACCCTTTACCGGTGATGCCCTCAGGGAAACAAATGAGATCCTGAACTGTCGTTTTAGTGGAAAAGAGTAAAGTGTATTTTAAAATGTTTTGTTTTTAAAGGATGTTACAAAAAAAACAAAAAGGTATGAAAAAAGTCGTTGACAGACAGGTCCTGAATCGATAGTTTGCGCCTCGTTGCTCACGGAGCGGCGGATCGAAAGAAATCGATCTTTGAAAATCAGATAGTGAAAGATAAAGAACATGCCCCTTTAGTATCCCGCCTTTTTAAGGTGGGGGTAGTACCAGAGATTCAACGGAGAGTTTGATCCTGGCTCAGAATGAACGCTGGCGGCGTGCTTAACACATGCAAGT
>NZ_VDMB01000050.1 GCF_006175995.1 Desulfobotulus mexicanus | reverse complement strand
ACATCTTCAATCGTATTGGGTAATCGCTTTTCAAAGAGTCGTTTGTCATCGTTATCAATGACTACAATAAAATTATTGCTTGAATGCAGGTCGATTCCAGCGTAAGTTTTCATAAGACACCTCCTAAATCCTATTGAGATTTAAGTCTCTTGCCCTTGGTTTCATAGTGCTACTATGAATAGGGGGGTGTCAATTTTTTACAAGACTCGGTGAGGTAGTCCTTTATATGATTATCAGACCCCTTTTATGATGGATCAAGGCCGGGCTTTCGGGCATCAGAAAAACCCCTTCCTACACCCGCACCAGCCGCATCAGAGGTTCAAAGGCATAGACAGCGGGTTTCCTTCCGCTTGCCTCCTTCACTTTACGGATCAGATCCTTTTCCAGCAGCAAGGTGGTGAACCGGGCGGAGCTTGCAGCGGGAACGCCGCTTTTTTCTTTGAATCTGCTGACCGTGAAAACCGGGAAGGTGAAAACAAAATCCAGCGCCTCAATGGACCACTTTGACGAAAGCACTTCCGCAAAAACCCGTTTCATTTCATCGTAAAGGGAGCGGATCTGGTCTGCGGTATCGAGATTTCTTCCCGCCTGCACCGCCAGCGCCTTCATGAAAAACCGGCACCAGTCCTCCCAGTCTCCCTTTTCCGAAACCCGGCGCATGGCGTCAATGTAGGTATCCCGGTTTTCCTCAAAATAACCGCTGATGTAAAAATGCGGTGCGGATATGATCCCCGAAGACCAGAGCATCAGGGTAATGAGCATCCTGCCGATTCGCCCGTTACCATCCTTGAAGGGGTGCAGGGCTTCAAACTCCACATGGGCCAGGGCGGTTTTGATGAGGGCGGGCTGCCTGCTTTCTCCGATATAGGCAAAGAGCCTGTCCATGCCCTCCGGCAGACGTTCCGGGCTGATGGGAACAAAGAGGATGTTGCGGCTCATCTTGTCTGCCAGATAGTTCTGTTCTTTCTTGAACTCTCCGGGAGATTTGGCCGCTCCCCTTCCAAAGGAAAGCAGGGTCTGGTGAACTCCCCGGATGAGCGACTGGGACAGGGGATACCCGTCTTCCATGGCCTGCTGCGCCCCGCGTAAAGCCCGCTGATACAGGGCGGTTTCAATGACATCGGACCGGGTTTCAGAAGTGTTTCTGTCCGAGCCGTCGGACTCCGCCTCATACATCAGCACCTCATCCATGGTGCTGATGGTGCCTTCGATGCGGGAAGAAAGCACCGCTTCCTGGCTCCGCAGGGGAGCAAGAAGAATTTCGCTGTTGTGCATGGTCTTCAGCATCTGATCGTAGCGGGCCATGGCGGCGGTGGCATCCAGAAGCTCTTCCAGAAAACGCCCCGTATCAAGGCGCTCCGGTGGAAAGGCATCGTAATGATAATGAACCGCCTGATCCAGATTCAGGGACATCGTCTGCTCCTCAGGGGATTTTTTGAAAATGACGGACAGGCCTTTGCTTCCCATCCCTTCCGCACAAGGACGCTTGTTGCTCATATTTGCGAGAATATGAGAAACAAGGCCCTTTGTTTCTAATCTATGCAAAACAAAGAAGCTTGTCTCTCATTTTTTAAAGAATATGAGCAACAAAATTTTCTGCCCGGCTCCCAGACAAGACAAAGCCCCCGCACCGAAAAGGATGCAGGGGCTTTGTTTATGGATCAGTGCCGGGGTTGGGTTGCGGAATCCATCCGCAGGTCACTCTTCATCAGCCAGAGCAATTTCCTCATAGTATCTTTTTTTCTTTTCCATGTATCCTTGAATAGTAACGAATTCTTCATAATACGGTTGAACCACATCTTTCATAATGGATAAGGGAACATAGATCTTAATCTTTTCTCCTGTCTCCTTTTGCAGCAGAGAAACCGTCCCATATTTTTCATGGTCAGGACTGTAGGCACGCACAAGTCTTCCCGAAAGTTGAAAAAAACCCTCCTGTTCTTCAGCTTCAGGTCTCTCTTTTGGAGCTATTTTTCTGTTTTTCCGCTTTTTACGCAAGGCGACAGGCGTATCTACACCATTTCTGACTGTTGTGAAGCCCACGAGATTGACATTTTTACCATCCGGAGCAATTTCTTTGGCAAGTCCCACAAAATTTTCGAAGTAACTTTCGTCACCAATCTGAGCTTTCAGGGTTTCGGAATCGTCCGCCTCAAATAAGGCAAGGCAATCCATCATTTCATCAATGACCTCATCAGCATCCACAGATTTTTCTACAGGCTGAACAGCAAGCGGAAGATCCATTTGTGGTTCAGGCATACCCAATTGAAACGAAACGGCAAAGCTTCTTGGAGAAAGGGCATTGATAAAAAGACCGTAATCATCTTTGATTTTTTTGCTGACTCCACCTCCAGTCCGGTAGGGGATTTTCAGCATTCTCTCCACTGTCCGGTAAAACATGGAAGAAATGCGATCCACCCTTGTCATCAAAAGATCGGCAGATGTTCCGCCATATTTTACGGCATCGCCCGCAATGGTCAGCATCCATTGCTTGCGATCAAGAATCGTGCCTTTTGACTTTAAATGTCTTTGAAAATTGATGTCTTCATAAAGATTTTTCAACTCTTCCCGAATCTCTTCAGGAGGATAACCTGCAAGCCCTCGGGCAACCAGTCGTTCTGCCTGCTCATAGTCTCTGGCATTATAGGCAAGGGAAGCTGCACTTCTGTATAAGATTGAACGCGTCGGTTCAGCCTCTTCGTTTAAGGGCAAAAGATTCGCAGCCTTTTCTTCAAGAGCCAGTGCTTTCAGAAATAAAAGTAAAGCTTTTTCTTCATTCCGTGCTCTTTGAGCAAGAAAAGCCTCTTCTGCAAGATCCATTGCCTCTGTATGTAAAGACTCAATCCGATCCATCTTTCCTTACCAGTTCAGCTCTTGGTTGACCAAATTCGATGACGGATACAAAAACGGGAAAAATGCCGCTTTTGTCCGAAGCTTTAGTCTGGCTCAGCTTCATTTTGATCCGACGGCCAGTGCGGTTGGTGACGGATTCTTTTAAAATCCCTGAAATTTCAAGCCTTGCGTCCTGCTTTGTAAACAAGGAATTGGCAGCATTGTTTTTGTATCCAAGCCAGTAATCAATCCCGGAAGGCTTTGCCGCACGGGTGATAGCTGTAAAATCTGTCTTTTCTCTGATTAAAAGCAAGGATAATGCTTCTGCTCCACACTCCACTGCATCATCAGCATTATACGCCCTTAGCATACCCTCAATATCCACTCCTTGCAGCCATTTTATGGGGTGATGGAAAATTTCAGTCCATAGACTGCATTCCATTGAAACCCCATTGCCGTGTCCACACTGGGTAAGACACCAGATACAGGCTTCCTTCAAAAGGTTTGCCTTGGTTTCTGTGAGAGAAGGGATTCCTGTCTTAAGAGAATCAAGGATTAAATCTCCAGCAGCATCAGTCATATCTTTCCCTTGGTATTTGGAAACGAGACTCTTTATTTGGCCCTGTAAAAACAGGGTCTGAGCCATGAAAATATTGGGCTGCACGATGTTTGTTTACTTTTAATGTTGATTCATTCATTTTTTATCTCCCCTGTCAATAGTTTTGTCTTCTAACTGATGAATTGTTTCCGTTGGATGACGCAAAACGCCCCCGCACCTAACAGGATGCAGGGGCTTTGTTTATGGATCAGTTCCGGGGCCGGGTTGCGGCATCATGATCCCGGAGGGACTGGAGATAGGCTTCGTGGTGGATATCCGGGCTGAGGACGCAGAGGGTGCGGAGGACATCGTTCACGGAAACGCCCATATCCTGATACAGGCGGCCAAGGGTGGGGAGATCCCGGAGGATGGCGTTCACCTGAGTCACGAGCTTGCGGGCAAGGCGGATCTGATCTTCCCTGTCCGGGGCTTCCGTGCCAAGGGCCGGACCCGATACCGAGAAACGGCCTGTCCTGCGGATGGCGGGAAGCACTTCCGAGGCCACCCAGTTGGTGAAATCTTCGGCGGCGGGTTTGTTGGATCGGAAGGCCAGCTTGTACAGGGCGGGTTCGTTGATGGTGACGAACTCCTGATCCTGCTCGCCGTACACCCCGTGCTGGTTCTGGAGGGGGGTGGGGAAACTCCCGACCCCCCTCCAGTTCTCCGGAATACTGGCAAGGGTTTTGTTGCCCACCCATGAAAGGCCCAGGGCTTCGCAAACATCTTTTCCGACAAACCAGATATTGCCGTTTTCATCGGAAAGGGTTCTTACGGTGTAATTCTGAAAGGTGAAATCAATGGTGGACAGGTGCTGAGTCATGGCGGGTCTCCTCTTGTAGGAATGTTGGAATCCGCCGCACTGAAGGCTAAAACAGTGGTGGCGGAACTGGGCGGGTTAGCCTTACCGGACAAAAGGGAAACCGGCGCTTCCGAAGAAGCCCCGCACAGCTCCGCCATAAGGGTGAGCGAGGGCGCAAAAAATGCGCCTGCATTTCTTTGATGGTGGAGGGCGCAAAACCCATTTGTTTTCCGGGAGGCTAATCCCGACTGCGGTTTTTTGCCGCAGCATGAAAACAGTACCCAGGCCGGAATGGAATGTCAAGACACTGTTGCGGATGGGGGGAAATGGGGGAAAGCTACGGAAAACGGACGCGGGGGCTTGTCAGGGACGGAGGGGTGGGGTATGGGAAAGGATCGTTTTTTAAAGAATGTGATGTTTTTTCCTTCATGAAGGAGGGCAAAAAATGGTATCAATGGCTCGAATCATTGATTTTGATCATAAATGGGCAACTCTCGTAGGGCGCGTATTCATTGCTTTCGGTGTGATGGAAAGTATTACCTATGAGTGCCTAAAAGATTGGCTTAAGGATTCAGTCTACCGTAGTGTAAAGAACATGCAGTTTGCCCAAAGGGTTAACTTAGTCATTGACTTGGCAAAAGAGCAGGATGCGCCTAAAGAGAGAATAGAAATATTCATATCTAATCTAAATAGAGTTAAAAAACTTGCAGAAAAACGTAATATTATTGCTCATAACCCTCTTGTTCTTAATATTTTCCAAGAAGGGGGGTACGCAGAAGGTATTGTTTCAAGTAAGAATGAGAATAAATTCATTTGTTTTGATGAATTGGAGCAGCTAGTGATTCAGGCAGAAGCCCTTGAGAGAGAACTTTCAGAGAGCAAAATGAGATTGCGTGAGCATGAGTGGAAGGAACTCTGAGTTAAAATGTGAGGTAAAAGGGGTCTGATAATCATATAAAGGACTACCTCACCGAGTCTTGTAAAAAATTGACACCTCCCTATTCATAGTAGCACTATGAAACCAAGGGCAAGAGACTTAAATCTCAATAGGATTTAGGAGGTGTCTTATGAAAACTTACGCTGGAATCGACCTGCATTCAAGCAATAATTTTATTGTAGTCATTGATAACGATGACAAACGACTCTTTGAAAAGCGATTACCCAATACGATTGAAGATGTCAT
>NZ_VDMB01000049.1 GCF_006175995.1 Desulfobotulus mexicanus | reverse complement strand
ATCCTTCAGGCTGCCGCTATAGAATTCCTGGTAAATGGGAAGGTGTGAATTTTCACCCATCAGCAGGCAGAGGTTCACCTGAGGTAATGACTCATGATCGCGATTATAGCCCCACTCCACATCATCAATAAGGTTTGAGTATGATGAGATGGAAGTAATATCCAGGGCCAGATACTCTTTTTCTGACCGCAATTTGCACCATAACTGATAAAATTGATTCTGCTGATCCGCTGAGATCACTCCCATAAGTTCACTTATCCGCTGAGAAGACATGCTGCCCACAGGCAGGCATTCTGTMTTTCCGATGAGGCAGCGTTTATTTCTGGATTTTCCCTCACTATTTCGATAGGATTTTGACTCATAAAGATAAGTATGGTTTCCAACTTTTTGCTTCACGATGCAAGTCATGCTTCCCCCCTTGTGGTAATATGTTATTATACCTGCAAAGGGTCAAAAAACCAGCTTTTTTAAACTTTTAAAAAATTAATTTTCAACAAAAATCAAGGGTAATCCTTGGTGTTTCAGGTTCTTACGCAAAATATTAGCACGGCATTAAGCGTTGTAGGTATACAAATCAACAGGGAATCGAGGTTATTAATGTTACGCTGCATGTGATAACCCCGTCACCCTTAACAGGGGGCGGGGTTTTTTATTTAACAATAAAAATGTAAAAGGAAACAATGCAATGCAACTTCTGGCAGTAGCACCAAGTATGCTAAACGGAAAGAAGTGGCGCCGATTTAATAATTACAGCTTTGCTGCAAAGGATCCTGTTATCAATATCGTTGGTGCTGAAGTCGGTAAGGCTTCATTAGCCATGCCATTAGCCTTTATCGTTAGCGAATTCCAGTATACATTGGTTGCTGTTTTGTCACCAGTCAATAATGAGAACGCATTCATTTCTCCTCAGGGTAGCTGGCTTGGTAATTATGTACCTGCAACCTTTCGAAGCTATCCGTTTCGGTTATATCAGGCTGAAGATATGAAAGCACCTGCGCTTTGTATTGAAGCTGATAGTAATCTGCTTGTAGATCAGGGAGACGATACAGCTGCTGATGCCCTTGAATTTTTTGATGAAAACGGGAAGCCTGCAGCTGAACTTCAAAAAGTTATCGACTTCCTTACTCAAATAGAACGTAACCGTATTGCCACACAAAAAGTGGTAGACCTTGTAGCTCAACTTGATTTATTAGAACCTTGGGACTATCAGCCTTTAGTCGATGATACAATTCAAAAGGTTAATGGTCTGTACCGAATAAATGAGAAGAAACTCAACGATCTTTCCAGTGCAGAATTCCAGCATTTACGTGATGAAGCTGCCCTACCCATTATTTATGCACAGTTGATTTCTACTAACCACATTACAGTTTTTGACCATCTGTTCAGGCTGCGTAAGAAAGTTTCATCTTCACAAGTAAAACCACTGGATATTGGCCAAATAGAAGAGTTGTTTAGTGATAATGACGACACCTTAAAGTTTTAATTAAGAGTTCTATGGATACCTGGACGACGATAATGGTCCGGATACTGAATACGTATTTGGGTATCTATGGAGAAGCTAAGCGGTTGCTTGCCGTTTTATTTTTCTGAGTAACGGCTTTCAGTTTCTATAGTATTGAGAGCATGGGAGACTGTCCACCCTGTAACGAAAAGGAAGTATTATGTCCGAACAGCCTCAGTTGATTACCATCGACAATCAGAAGTACGATTTATCAGAATTGAGTGAAGAAGCCCGGACTCAGCTGTTAAACATTCAGGTAACGGAAGAGCATATCCGTAATCTTGGCAACCAGCTTGCGATAACGCAGTCAGGTCGTAATTCCTATGCCGAAGTATTAAAGCAGCGTCTACCTGAAAAAGAGGCACCTTCCGGCACAGAATCCGATGTAGTGACTATTGATGAGCGCAGGTATCTGCTTGAAGATTTCAGTGAAGAAGGTCGTCAGCAGCTTTTGAACCTTCGCACCGCCGATGCAGAGCTGAAAAGGCTCAAAGATCAGGAAGCCATAGCCCATACAGCTCGTGAATCCTACGGTCGTGCCCTGGCAGAGGCCATTAAGTCTGCCCGTCCTGTAACGGTACAGTAGGTGTGAAAAAAAGGTTCAGCCCTCCTTGAACCCCCTTACCGCCTTATCGGGTGGTGGGGGGGAGGCTTGTCATTAGCTCTTGCGCCTTTAATGCGTGTGGCTTCGGTGTGAGAGAGTGTGACTCATACAAAAAGAAAAGGTGGAAGCATTATCAGAAAGCTGTCTTGCTTCCCACTTCTCACTCCCCACTTCCCACTGTCCCTTTTTCAGGCTATGCTTCTTCCCGCCATATGAATCAGCAACCAGCGGGAGGCCCCCTTGAACCAGATGCTCACGGATTTTTATGTAAAACCCACATCGGATATCTTCATAAAATATCTCTTCGGCAAGGAAGAGCATAAGCCCATTCTCATTGATTTCATCAATGCCGTTATGAAAAACTCTGGATTCCCTTTGATCACAGACCTTGTGATTAAAAATCCTTTCAACATCCAGACCATCCTCAATGCCAAAGAAACCATACTGGATATCAAGGCAAAATCTTCTGATGGCAGGTGGATTGATATAGAAATGCAGAACTCGGATAAGGGCTTTTTCGGGGAGCGGGCTTTGTATTACTGGACTGCCCTCTATGGAGATCAGCTGGTTACGGGGGATAATTATGCTACCCTGCGTCCTGTGGTCTGTATCAATATCCTTGACTTTAAGATGTTTAAGAATGTGGATCGATACCACCTCTGCTTCATGCTCCGGGAAAAGGATACGCCGGAACTGCTCCTGACGGATCACCTTTCCCTGCATTTCCTTGAACTTCCCAAGCTTACTGCTTATAATCTGGATAAGAGTCTGGATAACTGGCTTTATTATCTCAAAAATGAAGGCCTGAACAAGGAGGATGGTATTATGGAAAACATCTTGAAGAACAATCCTCAGATAGCCAACGCCAGAGAAAAGTACATGAGTTTTACTCAGGATGAACATATGCGTGAAGCCTATAATTCCCACATCAGATGGAAGCGGGATCATGATTCGGCTTTGTTTTTTGCCAGAAACGAGGGGCGTAGTGAGGGACGTAGTGAGGGACGGCATGAAGAGAAGTTCCAGACCATCATGGAGCTTCGGGATTTCAATATGAAGCCTGAAGAGATAGCCAGGATTACAAGGCTGACCCCTGAAAAGGTAAGAGCTGTTATTGCCGCAGGTGACAAGGGTCTGGATCTGCTGATGGAAGATGATGCTACCAGGCACTAACCACCTTCAGCCATAGGTAGCCCAGGGTGTGCCTTGCATCCGTTTAATGCCTTGTGGGTTATTTTGTGGTTTCGGTGTGAGAGAGTGTGACTCTTGCAAAAAAGAAAAGAAGGAAGCAGAGATTGAAAAAGACGAAGACAGCCCCTGTAAAAGAGGCTGTCTTCAGGTATTGCTTTGTTCTTACAAAAACCTGTCTTGCCTACAGGCTTAGGAAAAAGTCTTTGCCATCCTGTCTCTTACCGGAGCATAGGTAGCAGAACCCCTTCTCCAGGGTTTTCCAGATCAATATAAGTCTCCGTACTGTCTCCCCTGTTGCAGACTACCGGGATATTGCGTCTGCAAATCTCTTCGACAAGACTACAGGAGAATAAAGCAACCAGCTTCTTACAGCTGACAACCCTGCCAAAGCTCCCTTCTGCCAGAAAAAACTCCGTATCTATTCTGGCTTCATACACCGGGTATTCTGTCTCAGGGTCTCCGGCTCCATAGATGTACAGGGTCATGTCCAGATCCCCCCAGTGACAATCCTTTACCAGCTCAAAACTTATCAGGGAAAGGTCAGCAATAGTCTCCTGTACACTGTTAAATTCTGCTTCCAGGTCTGAAAGATAGAGCGTAAGAGTAAGGTTTTTGATAAGCATAAGGCTGTCTCCTTAAACAAGACAGTCGAACACCCAGAGGGCATTCGACCGCATAAAGTAAGAGGGAAAGCGTTCTTTTGGGCTCAGCTACTGTTTTGCTATCTCTGCCTTACCCAGACACAGTGCTGGTAACAGCAGTTCCACCTTTTCCTGGACAGTCCTGTTATCCCTGAAGGAATGCAGCTTAGCCAGTACAGCCGTCATCACAGCCAGATCATCGAGATAGCCTATGGGGAAGATGATATCCGGTATAAGGTCTATGGGACTGATGAAGTAGCCTAAAGCCAGAATGATGCTGGTTTTGGCCCATAAGGGAACCTTACCCTCTGTCAGGATCACATAGAGCGTAACAGCCGTCTTTAGAACCTGGCATCCTGCAGAGGCTGGCAGCTCCTGTATCTTCTTTTCAAACTTTTCTTCCGAGTAAGCCTTTTCATACTTTACCCGATTCCTATGCACTTCCTGATGTACATTCATCATGGGGATACCTCCTGCTTTAAGATGGTCTGTGGGAGAACTTCCTTTAGAAAAAATACTCTGGTAGCTGTGAAGAAGCTTTGAAAGTGGGAGAGCAGCTTTGAAAGAGGAGGGGAGGGGAGAACAGCTTTTTTCAGGATAGAGCTTCTACCTTTACCGTATAAACTCCCATGTCGTAATAGGAACAGAAGTTTACCTGCCAGAGACAAAACAGGGAGTGGTTGTAGCCTATGGGAAATTCTTTACCCATATGCTGAAAGATACCCAGAGAGAAATCAAAATCCAGCTCCTTTGCCAGTTCAGGCGGGTAGCCCACATAGGTAAAGTCTGTAATGTATTGAATGCTGCCATCTTCAGCCACCATGATCTCTACAGGGTGAAAGCCTCCTGTATCGGGAGCATACCCTGTATCTCTGAAATTCAGGATGACTGCCTTGTTATCGGTGTTCCCTGATACCCGTATTTCTTTGGTCAGTATCTCTATAAGCTCTTTAGAGATGGGGAGAGGATATCCCTGCTTTTTTATGTCCATGTAGCCTCCTGTAACGAACCCGGCCCTATACCATCTTACTGGTATAGGGCCGGGTCTTTTCTTTAGGGTTGTTATCTTTTATTCCTTGGGAATACCGTTTTATCTCTGTTTGTGCTTTGGCTCCCTCTCTGTCAGCCAGACTGTCTTCCCATCGTTAGCCCTTCTTCCCCCTTTCCCCCGTCAGAGGGAGAGACTGCTGCAAAAATATATATTCATAGAAATAATATATACTTGAAAGGCATTTTGAAACGCTTTTGCCTGGGTGGCAGTAGGAGGAGAGCTGAGAGTGAGGACGCTTAAGCATAGTGTCTATTGAATGTGAACTTGTGATGCACCCTGATGCATACTTTCTTTTCCCCTTCTTTAGAACAGTACTCTTTGCAAGACAGATTTCTCTGCAGATGTTCAAACTTGTAGGGAGGCAACTTGCCGAAGGGGGGGGTAAAACTCGTTGTCAGATAAAAATTACTGGAACCACCGGAACCATCCCGGCACCACAGGTGGAACCAGCTGCTGAGCTGACTGAACAGTGGGTTTTGACCGAATAAAAATTTTACTGGAGAAGACTGCCTGAATGCTCCCCTTTGTAAAGGCTCTGGTAAGACTGCTGCCTCCCCGTATCTACTGAGTTTTGAGATAGATATTATCTATATAAGCAGACGAATCCGTCTCTTGGCTGCTGGCCTGGATGGAGAGAGCCTTCTCCTGACAAGCCAGCCAGACGATAAACCAGACAGCGTTAAGCTCAGCTAAACGAACCTTTAGCAGAGTGTAACGCTGGCAAACAGCAGGGAGGTAATGCCGATGCGCTATGTAACTTACTACAGGGTATCTACAGCCAAACAATCCCGGAGTGGACTGGGTATGGAAGCCCAGCAGCAGGCCGTAAAGGATTTCTTACAATACTATGGAGGCCAGGTGATAGCAGAGTTCGTGGAAGTGGAGTCCGGTACCAGCAGTGAAAGACCTCAGTTCCAGGCTGCTGTCAGTCATGCCCTGTTGAGTGGAGCTACTGTTCTGGTAGCCAAGCTGGATAGGCTGGCCAGAGATCTACACATCATTACGGGGCTGCAGAAGATGGGAGTACGGTTTCGTTTGTGTGATCTACCGGATGTGGATCCTCTTACGGTACACCTCCTGGCTGCTGTAGCCCAGCATGAAGCCAAAATGATTTCTGCCCGTACTAAGGCAGCACTGGGTGCCGCAAAACAGCGGGGAGTGCAGCTGGGTAATCCGGAGCTGGCCGAGGTGCGTAATCGGGATACGGGTGCTGCCAGAAGATGCAGAAGAGCCAAGATAGGGGAGTGGAATCAGAGGATCCTTCCTATCATCGCTCAGCTGGAATCTGAGGGCTTTACGAGTGGAGCTGCCATAGCCAGAGAACTGAATGCCCGTGGTTTGCAGAGTCAGCAGGGGAGGTTCTTTGACAGGGCTGCCATCTCCCGTATCCGGCGTACAGCGGGTAAGAATATGCAACCATCTAAATACATGGAGGACTACCATGCCAGTACTTACTTTGGACGCTAATGTGGTTCGGGATACCGTCTGTCCCGCAGGTAAAAAGAAGATAGATATCTATGATGCACTCGCAAAAAGTCTCAAGCCATATTTTGTGAGGAAAAGTTGAAAAGATTGTTCCGGGACAAAAATATCCTTACAAATTGATGAATCGAGTCTGGTAGATGCAAAATGCGCTCTTTGACAATCTTATGAAGGGCAAATTTAAGGGTGTTTGCCCCCTCACCTCGCCTTTTTACCCTTTTGAGGCGATTTCTGAACGCAGTTGCCCTCAGGATGTTTAATCCTGTCACTTTGAGTACCGCTGCAACCCTGACCCTTGTCATTCCCCTGATCCGCAGATGTTTTATTCCAGTCATGCGGTCAAGGTCGGACATGGTTGCCTCGACGCCGGAACGAAATCGGTAGACATCTCGAAAACCCTCCGTTTTTTCCACCACTCTTCGTCTGGCCAGACGTAAAACTTTGTCGTCATACTTAATGGTTGCACTGTTCTTTAAAATTTTTACAGGACAGTCGGATTGCCTCGGGCAACCTTCACAGGTGACCTTATCGAAGTGAACAATCTTGCCATCATTCTTACCGTTCTTGATCTTTTTAGGCTTCTGGCCTTCAGGGCAGGCAATCATCTCGTCTGCATCCGAAAACGAGAATTCGGTCAAACTGAAACCCGCCGGAGTTTTGCCCATAGCCGGGGAGACAATTTCGACTCCAAGCTC
>NZ_VDMB01000048.1 GCF_006175995.1 Desulfobotulus mexicanus | reverse complement strand
GGTTCAAGGGCTTTCATGACATCTTCAATCGTATTGGGTAATCGCTTTTCAAAGAGTCGTTTGTCATCGTTATCAATGACTACAATAAAATTATTGCTTGAATGCAGGTCGATTCCAGCGTAAGTTTTCATAAGACACCTCCTAAATCCTATTGAGATTTAAGTCTCTTGCCCTTGGTTTCATAGTGCTACTATGAATAGGGGGGTGTCAATTTTTTACAAGACTCGGTGAGGTAGTCCTTTATATGATTATCAGACCCATTTTAGCTGAAAATCCGCCGGCTTTTTGGGGTCAGCTAGAACCGGATGTTAGAGCTCGATTTCTTCATGACCGAGCACCCGTGCTACAGCCAAACCAATTTCACATGCCTTTTCAAAATGAGAGTCTTCAAGGCCGACTGGTAAGAAATTTAACGACTTTGAAAGAAGCCAACGCGTTCGGTGTCTCCCGTTAATAAACCCAACTGTCAGTTTGCCGTCGATTTCTTTCAAATACATATCAGCAGTATGGAATCCAGTCCTGACATCTGGTATGTCATATGCAAACCAACCAATCCGTGGCTCACCGACCCATGATTCTACATAGAAGCTGTGATTTACCTTCCAGAGTTCCTCGAGAATATCTGCATTAACCCAAGTCGGAATGTATTGTTTTCGAGTAGCTTGAATTTTCATTTTTTCTCAAAATATTATTCAGATCCATATAATATGCAGAATGTGGCATTATACAGCCCACCGCCCCCTCAAAAAAACGATCTTTTTCCATACCCCACCCATCCGACCCTGACAAGCCCCCGCGTCCGTTTTCCGTAATTTTCCGCCTTTTTCCCCCATCCGCAACAGCGTCTTGACATTCCATTCCGGTCTGGGTACTGTTTTCATGCTGCGGCAAAAAACCGCAGTCGGGATTCGCACCCCCGAAAGCAGAGGAGCTAGCGCCCTCCACCATGAAAGAAATGCAGGCGCATTTTTTGCGCCCTTTCTTACCCTTATGGCGGAGCTGTGCGGGGCTTCTTCGGAAGCGCCGGTTCTCCTTTGCCCGGTAGTGCGAACCCGCTCAGCTCCGTCTCCCTTTTCGCACAAGGGCGGCGGATTCCCAGCTATCACCAGCAAAGGAGACCGTCATGACACAGAACCTGCCCACCACTGCTTTCACTTTTCAGGATCACACCGTAAGAACCATCACCGAAGAAAACGGAAGCCTCTGGTTTGTTGCCAGAGATGTTTGTGATGCCCTGGGCATTTCGTGGAGGGGCAACACACTGGACAGTATTCCGGAAAACTGGAGGGGGATGCGGAGTTTCCGCACCCCCCTCCAGAACCAGCACGGGGTGTACGGCGAGCAGGATCAGGAGTTCGTCACCATCAACGAACCCGCCCTGTACAAGCTGGCCTTCCGATCCAACAAACCCGCCGCCGAAGACTTCACCAACTGGGTGGCCTCGGAAGTGCTTCCCGCCATCCGCAAAACAGGCCGTTTCTCGGTGTCGGCTCCGGCCCTTGCCACGGAAGCCCCGGACAGGGAAGACCAGATCCGCCTTGCCCGAAAGCTCGTGACGCAGGTGAACGCCATCCTTCGGGATCTCCCCACCCTTGGCCGCCTGTATCAGGATATGGGCGTTTCCGTGAACGATGTCCTCCGCACCCTCTGCGTCCTCAGCCCGGATATCCACCACGAAGCCTATCTCCAGTCCCTCCGGGATCATGATGCCGCAACCCGGCCCCGGAACTGATCCATAAAGAAAGCCCCTGCATCGTTTTCGGTGCGGGGGTTTTTGTTTTATCCAGATAAGCCCCCAACCCCCGTCAAGCAAAATCAAGCCCCATTCAGCCAAAAAGAACACCCATCCACGCATATCTAAGCACCATCTGAAAAAGCCCCCCCATTCCGGCCCTATACTCTCCGCAGAAATTATCACCTGAAAGGGGGCTGACCCCTTTTATGAAAAAAGGGAGCGGAACATGGATACAGCGGTACAGGTTTTTGAAAATCGGGAGTTTGGGCAGGTAAGGATTAAGGACATCCACGGGGAAAATTGGTTTGTTCTGGCGGACATACTGAGGGCCATAGACACAAGCACGCCGCCGCATGTTGCAAAGGCATCCCTGTCAGAGGTTTTCGGAGATGGGGGAATTGCTGTTACCCCCATCCCGGATGCCCTCGGAAGAATCCAGGAGTCCACCATCATCAGCGAGCCCGCCATGACCTACCTTGTGGCCCAGAGCCGTACCGAAACGGCAAAAAAGCTGAACAGGTGGATTCACGGGGATATCCTTCCCTCCATCCGACGCACCGGGGCATATCAGATCCCCCGCAACGAGCACCCCCTCAAAATCCTGATCCAGCAGGATTTTTGGGCAGCGGAATGTGTTGCCGACATGCTCCGGGTTTCCGATGACTCCCGGCTGGCCCTTTGTTATGCCATCTATGACCACCATGGTCTGGATAAATCTGTACTGCCCCAGTACACGGAAGCACCCCGCCAGCGCATGTCCGCATCGGCCCTTTTAAAAAAACACAACGTGGACATGAGCACCATCAAATTTAATCAGCTCATGGTGAACAATGGGATGCTGGAGGAGCGGGAGCGCACCGGAGCCAGTGGGGCGGTCAGAAAATTCAAGAACCTCACGGATCTGGGTCTGGCTTTCGGCGAGAATATGGTTTCCCCGCAAAACCCCAGAGAAACCCATCCCATGTATTATGAGGATGCCTTTGAGGATCTTCTCATGACCCTGACCATGGGGAAGTCCCAGGAGCCTTGACATAAAAGGGGTCTGACCCCTTTTAGGAAACAAAGCCCCTGCATCCTTTTTCGGTGCGGGGGCTTTTTGCGTTCGGGGTTCAGCAACGCTCTGGGGCAGGCAGTGTTCTCATTTTTCCACATCAAATGATGTGGGAAAACAGGAACTGGAGGAAGGGGGGTGCGCAGAATTTTCGGACAAAAAAAAGACCCGCTCGATTTGTGCATTGGCCCTCTTAAAAAGTAAGAGCAGCGGCCAAGAGGCATGGCGGGTATGTTGGATACATCCTACCAACGCCAGAGTACCGATGTCAAAAGGAAAATGCGAAACTCCGGGTCTGTAGACCTGCTTTCTGTTACTGCAAAGGCCTTCAAATGATTGCAAGGGCGTGCAAACGACTACAAAGGCCTGCAAAGGACCACAAACGACTGCAATCAGCAGAAAACCCTTGCAGTTTAGGGCTTTTTGGGTCTAAAAAGGTGACAGAGCTATCTTCTGATCACACCCCATTCCCTTACAGAATCAGGGAAGATATGTATGGTTTCTAAATTTAAGGCTATGCGGGCCAAGAATATATGGGCAGGAAAAAACAAAACGATCAGACCGAAAAGCAGGATTCCGATTACAACATGTGGCGGTTTCTGACCGTTCTTGTGGATAAATTCTCAAATCTCATCAATAACAACAAGATACTTCCCCTTTCAGGCTTAGTGGTTCTGCTGATCATGGCATCCATTATATGGAGACTTCCGGAGACGGAACTGGCAGAAATCATAAGACTCCTGATTAATGAATTTATAACGGGTAAAGGTGGCCTGATTTTTTTGCTTGTTGCTACAAACGCCGGATGGTTTTACCTCTTAAAAAGAAGCAGAGAAATTGACCAGCGGGAAATAGACCGCCTCTCCGCCATCCGGAGCGAGCTGATGCATAAGGATCAGAAGACAACCATCAAGAAACACAGGTCTACCAACGGTGCGTGTGAAGAATCCTATATTCTGCCCGGCCCAAGGATCGATAAAGAAGGAGACGGACAATGATATTTCTGGGCAACTTGCTGATATTGATATTTGTACTCTATGTTTTTGCTCTTCAGATAGACAGATACAATAAAATCATCATGGATCAGTACAGCTTCAAATATTTTGAACTGCGGGATCGGCTGGCTATGCTTGTGATTCACGGGGAGCTTGAAGAAGATTCCTGGGAGTATAAAGATATTATCAAAACAATCAATTTTCATATCAATGCCATAGAAACCATGTCTGTCAGCAGGATTATTTCTTCTCTTGTGGCATACCACACCTCTTCGGATGAAGATAAAAAAGTGGAGATCATTAAAAAATCGGTAGACAATCCTGAGGTTTTAGAAGTTATGGCTGAATTTATGAATACCACAGCCCTTCTGCTTGAACGTAACAGCAAGGTCCAGATCAAAATATTGCAGTGGCTGTTAAAAAGCAGTGTGTCGAAAAAATTTATTTTCAAGCACTTGAGCAATACCAACATGAAATCAACCCTTGATATCAAAACCACTCTGGATAAGCTCAATGCTTACAGGGAAGATTTCCAGAAAAATATCCGGCAACAGACAGCAACAGCCTGAGAAAAAAGATCCCGTTTCCTTTTTACGGTTACCATCCATAAAAAGCCCCTGCATCTTTCGGTGTGGGGGTTTTTTGTTTTATCCAGCCAAGGCCCCACCCCCCGTCAAGCAAAATCTTGCCCCATTCAGCAAAAAAGAACATCCATCCACGCTCATCTAAGCACCATCTAAAAAAAGCCCCCCATTCAGGCCCTATAATCTCCGCAGAAATTATCACTTTTTCTGCGGGGACTTTTCCCCGCTTTCCCCCAAGGCGAGGACCCCATGCCCTTCCGGATGCTGGAACTTCTCAAAACAGAAATCTGGGCCGCAGCACCTTCGGCTCTGGATGCTCTGGCTTCGGCCCTGCGCCACCCCACAGCCATCCCTTCTTCTCAAGGCCCGGATCCGGAGCCTTTCACCCGCTCCGGCGGCATTGCCCTGCTCCCGGTCACGGGAACCCTGTCGCCGGATTACGGCTATGCCGGGGCCTTTGCCCCCCTTCGCACGGGATACAAAGGCCTGCGGGATCAGTTTGATCTGGCCATGGAAGATCCCGGCATCCATACCCTGCTGCTCTGTTTCAACTCCCCCGGCGGCACGGTGCAGGGCTGCAAAGAGCTGGTGGATCACATGGCTTCGGCCAAGGCCGCATCTGGCAAACGGGTGGTGGGCTATGTGGACGGGGCCTGTATGTCTGCGGCTCTGTGGCTGTCTTCGGTATGCGATGAGCTGGCGGCTCCGGCCACGGCCTTAGTGGGCAGCATCGGTGTCTTGCAGATCCATGCGGACTGGAGCCGCTTTAATGAGAAAACGGGCATCACCTTTTCCTATCTTTCGGCGGGGAGCTTTAAGGCCCTGCCCAATGCGGACAACCCTTTAAACGATACGGGCCGGGCCTATGTGCAGGAACGGCTGGACCGGATGTACGGCATTTTTACGGAATCCTACGCCAGTCTTCGGGGGCTTTCTCCGGAAAAAATCCGGGCCACGGATGGCCGGATCTATCTGGCGGAAGACGCCCTCAGAGAAGGGCTGGTGGATCGCATCACCCCCGGTCTCGAACCCTTTATGGCAGCACTCAGGGAGGAAAACATGGATATGAACAAACTCAAAGCGGAGCACCCCGCCCTTTACGCCCAGATCAGGGCCGAGGGCGGGGATGCGGTGCGTGCGGAACTGACACCGAAAATCAGCGCAGCCGGGGAGGATATCCTTTCCATGGTGGCCATGGTGGCAGGGCCGGAAGCTTCTGGCAAAATCCGCACCCTTCAGGGTCTGGGCCTGAAGGCGGATCAGATCAAGGCCATGGCCGATGCAGGGCTTCTGGCTCTGGGTGGCGCAGGCGCAGCCAATGCCCATGGCGGACAGGGTAACCCAGCAGGAAATCAGGCCAACGGACAGGGAGGACAGGCCAATGCCCAGACTCCCGCCCCTGCGGGGCAAGCTGCAATGACTGGTCCCACCGCTGCGGACATTCTCGCGGCTTTGCAGGCAGCGACCCCTCCCGGTGTTTCGGCGGGTGGACAGCCTGCGGGTGCAGCGGCGCTTCCCGGTGGCGGCCCGGATTTTCTGGCTCTGGTGGAAGGTCATATGGCAGCCAAAGCCTGCTCCAGAGGCGAGGCCATGCGGGAGATGCAGGCCAAACATCCGGAAGCCCATAAAGCCTACATCCTTGGTCTTCAGAAAGGCGGTGCCGCATGAGCTATGTTCTCGGGCCAAGATCCTACGAAGTGGGAACCGGCGGTGTGGAGTCTTTCCGGATTGTGCAGTTTGACGGGGAGAAGGTGATTCTGAACAGCGCAGCCGGAACGCCCGTCGGCTTTGCCACCACCTATGCGGCGGAAGGGGAACGGGTTTCTGTTCAGCACCTTGGGGTGGACGGCACCTGGGAGCTGGAAACCGCCGGAGCCGTTAGCGCATTGGATTTGGTTTTTGCGGCGGATGAGGGGCGGATTCAGGGTCTTCCTTCGGAAGCTGGAACCTACAGAAAGATCGGTATTGCCCTGAAATCGGCTGCCTCCGCAGGGGAGATCATTGAGGTGCTGCCCTATGATTTTCATGCCACCGTAACCGTCTAAAAGGGGTCAGACCCCTTTTCCCTTAAAGGGGTCTGATAATCATATAAAGGACTACCTCACCGAGTCTTGTAAAAAATTGACACCTCCCTATTCATAGTAGCACTATGAAACCAAGGGCAAGAGACTTAAATCTCAATAGGATTTAGGAGGTGTCTTATGAAAACTTACGCTGGAATCGACCTGCATTCAAGCAATAATTTTATTGTAGTCATTGATAACGATGACAAACGACTCTTTGAAAAGCGATTACCCAATACGATTGAAGATGTCATGAAAGCCCTTGAACCTTTTAAAWGCWGTCTTGAAG
>NZ_VDMB01000047.1 GCF_006175995.1 Desulfobotulus mexicanus | reverse complement strand
TCGCTGTCTGTAAAACCCTGCTTTTTATTGGCTCCGATCTTCATATGTTTTTCAATAGAATCCCGCAGACCCATGGCATGTATCAGATCCAGATAAAGCGGAAGACCTCCCAGTGCTGTTAATCCTACGCCTCTTTTTTCTTCTTCGTACTTGAATGGAAGGATGCCTTGTGTCATAATTTTTAAAATCCCCGTTGGTGATAGTTTTTGTTCGCAACAAATACTCTATCATACTGTTTTTACAGCAACAACGGGGATTTTTATTTTTTTGATGAAAGATCGGGGCCATATTATCAACCCTTCAGCCCCGCCGTAAAATTCGGCTTGCGTTTTTCAAGGAAAGCCGTGGTTCCTTCCTTGGCATCCGGGCTGGCCATGCACAGGGCAAAGGCATCTATTTCCATACGGCAGGCCGTGGACAGATCCACATCCATCCCCGCATTCACAACGGCCTTGGCCGCGCGCAGGGAAACCCTTCCTTTGGCTGCTATGCCCTTAGCTGTTTTTCTTACGGCATCCATCAGTTCTTCGGGCTTTACCACCCTGTTAACCATACCCAGGGCCAGCGCTTCTTCCGCAGACAGCATTTTCCCTGTAAAAATCATCTCCTTTGCCATATTTTTACCGACAAGACGGGGCAGGCGCTGGGTTCCTCCGAAACCGGGGATGATACCCAGGGTGATTTCGGGAAGCCCGAATTTGGCAGCTTCGGACGCATAGATAAAATCACAGGCAAGGGCCATTTCACTGCCGCCGCCCAAGGCAAAACCATTAACCGCAGCAATGACCGGGATGGAAAGATTCTGCAGTTTTCCTATGGCATCATGGCCCAGCTGACAGAAAAAGCGGGCATCCAGAGGTCCGAGGGTTGCCAGTTCAGAAATATCCGCACCCGCAACAAAGGCCTTGTCACCGCTGCCCGTCAGAATGAGGACACGTACATTTTCATCCTTATCAATGACATCCAGGCAATGGGCAAACTCCTGAAGCAATGCAGCATTCAGGGCATTGAGCGCCTTGGGCCGATTAAAGGTCAGAGTTGCGATTCCATCTGCGTATTCATAAACAATGTTTTCATACTGCATGACTTCCTCCTTTGTGCTGTTTAAGGCAGCACCTTAACAGGCAAGAGCTTTTCATTTAGTTAATCTTTATTTACCGCTGACTGAATACAGCTTCAATGCATAGCAAAATTTCAATATAACTCAAACAATAATTTAAACATAAGCAACTTTTTAAAAAACTATCTTCACGATATCTGCCCTTCACCAGCAGCACCACAATACAAAGCAATCAACCAGAAATAAACTGTAGACCATGCGGTCGAATACAAGGCATAATGGGAATTAAATGGCAAAAAAACCACCATTACAACCAAACCATAGGGCAAAATTTTTAACCGATGTTGTGCCGAAGATTTTAACCAAAACTTAAACATGAAACCCATAGCAAAAAGTAAACCAAAAATACCAATAATTCCTGTCTCACTTGCAATATCTAAAAGAAGTAAATGTGCATGATGCACCGTCAAGCTGTTATTCATAAAAAAATCGTCCTGCGGCGCATAATTTTCATATGCATATCTCAGATTACGTGCACCAACACCATTAACTGGATTCGCTTTAAAAACTTCAAATGCTGTATGCCAAATGGGTAAACGATTACTCACAGCCTGATCAATCTGATCCGAATCATGACTGAAAACAAGCACAGACTGCTGGAATCTCTCCGAAAATGATGAGGAAAAGAACATGGAACCCATTATTGCCAAACCTACAACCAATCCTATGACTCCAAGAAAAGGTAGTTTTCTTAACCCATCCCTGCGAATTATCCATATAAAAACAGAAAATAAAACAACTGCCAATATTATCCAACCATTTCTGCTACCTGCCAAAAAAACAATTGACGTTACTCCAAAAAATGCAATGCCTTGCCCCCATAAGGGCCACTTCAGATATGAATAAACCAGAAGTAAAGGGCTCATTGTAGCCAGATAAGAACCCATATTTAAATTGTTTCCGAAAATACCATTAATACGTCCATCAATGTCTGAATAACCGAAAACATTGTATCCCAGCACTGCCTGAAGTAAGGCATCCATTACCCAAAAAAGAAGTATAAATGCAAAAATTCTGAGTATTTTTTCCGAAACCCCTACAACCTTCATTGTGTAAACAATAAAAATACCCATCAGATAAAAACGTAAAAAAGCCAGAGCAACAACAAAGGTTTTTTCCGGATTCACAGCACCGATAATAGAAAGCACGACAGGTATCCAGAAGGAAATATAAACAAAAGAAAATAAAACAACGCCCTTTTCTTTAAACAGAGAAGTTCTATATTTTATTATTAAAAACAAACCAGACAAAGCCATTAAAACAACAGAGATTTCAGAGATTCTGCTAAAGGGTATCAAAACCAGAAAAGAAACTATCAGCCCAACAGAAATTTTATTTATCATGTCAGAATCTTGCATTTTTAATAGAAATGACATCATTATTCCTTTTCTGATAGATTGGGACTTTTTAGGCTTCCATCAACTTCAGGTAGTTATCAATTGCTGAAACAATTTTTCATACTCTCCCAAAATCACATCCGGTGCATATCTTTCATGAAATTTTTTCTCTGCATTCAAAGAACAATGCTTTGCCACTTCCGGATTATGCATTGCGGAAAAAATGGCCTTCGCCATATCTTCAACATCATCAACTTCACATAAAAAAGCATTTCCATCCTGAAGCACTTCATTGGGACCATGGGTTCGTGTTGCAATAATACAGTTACCACTTGCCATGGCTTCAAGTACCACAATACCAAAAGGTTCATCACGGGAAGGCAGAATAAAAAAAGGAGCTTTTTGTAAAAAAAACTCCACATCTTCAACCCATCCGGAAAAGTGTACCCGATCTTCAATGGAAAGATCATGGACAAGTTGCCTTAGTCTTTCCCGCTCAGGACCATCTCCTCCAAGCAAAAGCTCAAGATCAAATCCTTGCTGACCTAACAATGCTACAGCCCTGACAAGAAGATCAAAACCTTTTTTATGAACAAACCGCCCAAATGCTACCAGTTTTCGCTGAGAGAAATCATGACTTACTGGAGATGTCTTCCTTATATTGCTAAAGTGAGGAATTACTGTAATATTTTGTTTTGCCACTCCCATACTATTAAAATAGGAAGCCTGGTGCTCTGTGCCAGGAACGAAATGTTTAATATTCTTATAATATTTTAGCTTCACATAATTATGCATGTTCGCAATAACAGGCAAGGAGGCATTTTTTAATGCAGCCCCTGTTAGTGATGCTGTGCGTGCAAGGTGAGTATGGACTACATCTGCGTTAAAAGCTTTGACAGCTCTTCGAATTTTATTTTCTGCAAATAAATTCCTGTCCCATCGGCTATCAACATTTTCTATTATAATATCAGCTTTTGTATCCAAAAGAGACAAGCCCTGAAACCTGTCAGGACATATAGCCAAAACATTATGCCCCCGCCTAGCCATACCATTACAGAGATCTACAAAAAGACGCTCTGCTCCACCAAACCCGGAAGAGACTAAAACCTGAACAATTTTCATTATCGTCACTTAATCCAAAAGTTCGTAAAGCTCTATTTTAACCTTAAAAGAGACCCTAAAATCAAACAAACAGATACAAATCATCATTGTTCATACCAACAAATCTCCTCCGGCTTCCGCATGAAAATCTCCTCCGGCCCCACCCTTTTCAAGGTAAACCATCATCTGAGGATAGGCTTTCATAGACTCTTTTATAATCCTTGTCACGGGTAAATCCTGAAAAAGACCATGATCCTTTTCATAACGCATATGTTCCCTGCCCTGTATGTCAAAACATACAAACTGGTTACATTTTACCATCAAATTCGAAATATTACCAACACATACTGGTATCAGACACATAAACAACAACATTATGGATACTGTCCACGGAGCATACCTCTGATTCTGAGGCGGCCTTTAATTTCCACTTTCTCCCAAAGACTCCGGATACCTGTCAAGGGGCGCTTGATCCGCAGTGTCTGTCTATTCATAATACAGCCAGTCAAAGAACCTTCATGACTACCAGCACCATCCGGATTTCTGCGGATCACCTTTTCTATCACTTCAAACAGATTATACTCCTCAAGAACCCTTCTCCTTGCCTCAAGTATATAGGAAAGTCTATCTTCATACTCATTATTGGCTATTGTACTTTGAATCAAATCCAGTGATTTATCAAAATCATCTATATCGATAGGCACATAACTGTCCTTTGGAAAATACTCACTCGCATTGGGGCATCCGTGATAAAAAGGAAGAGTATGGCCCAAAAAGGCATCTGGAAGTTTTTCCGTCATATGATCACAGCAGATGTGATTTTCTATGGTGATATGATAGCGATAGGGGTTCAGTGCCTCTGCCTTATCAGCCATGGGCTTCACACCATGACCGAAAACATCCATTTCCGGCAGGCAAGCTTTAAGACGTTGAGTGAAATGCACCCGCTTGCTATGAAGCGTCAACCTGCCTCTGCGATTAGAGCAGACTGTGGAGAGGTTTCTTTCCTTTACAGGCGGAACCATAGACCTAAGATCGTCATAGGGAATGAAGGAGGCTTCCTCTTCATTCATACCATAAAACCAGAGCAGTCCAGGCATTGTAAAGACCGGATTGGGATGATGAATTACCCATGGCTCCTGGCTGGTAATAATCGTTCCGAATTGCTTAAGATAATCTGTTCCATAAACGGTAATACTAGAAGGCTCTGTGGTGACAAGAATGCTTTTCCGACCAGCACATGCCAGAAACTCCATTCCTCTGCGCTCTTTCGACCAGGCAAGATCATGGTAAACTACCAGCCAGTCATAGTCATTTTCATCAGGGTCGGTGACAAATCTACAATCGGACCAGACGCCATCTTGACCAGGAAGTTGGCGATAAAGCCATTCAGGAGCTACTCGCCCCACAATCTTTACGGTAACAGGACCTGAACCTAACTTATCGTCAGAAGACATAATGTTCCTTAAAATTATAATTTGTAAAACCGCTCAATTTAGGTTTAAATTCGCCAGTGTTCAGCAATCCACGGAGTTGGTTTAACGGTTTTGTAAAACTTTTTAAACCACGGGACATCCTTTCCCCATATGCCATGAATGGCTTCCGGTGGATTAGGATTACCATGAAATACAATAATTTTTGCTCCTTCAGGAATTTTTGCCGGTACTATAAAGCTGTTAAGAATTCCGCCTGGCATACAGTGAAACTTAAAGCTTTTGCACCATATATCAGGAAAAAAATCAAAACCATTCCTGCCAAGAGCCCTTGTTATATAAACCTGCTCGGTCCGATATTCGGCTGCTATTTTATCCGGATTTTCCAGATAGGTATGCAGGAGATTTTCATATTGGCCCATTTTAAAACAAAAAGCTGAAGCTTGACCAATCAAGCGGTTGGGCTGTGACCAATTTTCTATAATTGCCATTTGATCAGAGAAGTTAAAAAAACAGTCAATAATATCAATTATGATAACATCAAGATCCAAAAAGAGAATTTTTCCTTCAATATTATTTAGAGGGTTTTGAAAAAGAAGTAGTTTTCTCCATGCTTCACATTTTTTGTACTTAGCAGACGGCTCAGGGAAATCAGGGATGGGAAAAATATCAATATTCTTATCAATTCCCTCAGGATTATCTGTAAAACATATAAACCTATAAGGTACTGTAGTATTTCTTTTTACCATAGAGGCTAAAATATTTACATAGGTGGCATCATATTTATCACCCCATTTCATACATACAATATTATTGATGATCATTAATAACTTGCTCCTTTTTAAAAAGTCATGGGCAAGGGCCATGGCTCAAAAACATGGTACCGCTAATAGAGGTTAAAAAACAAAGAACTACCTTACTTTTATAGTGTACAGGTATCATTAATACAAATTAAAGAATACAGCATAAAATAAAGCGGTTACCCAACCCATGCCAACGAAAAATAGAGATCAACTAACATACCTTTAAATCTTCTTTATGCTTCAAAAACCAAGCATAGGTATAATTCAGACCTTCTTCAAGCCCAATACCCGCCTGCCATCCCAGAGACTTCAGCCGGGATACATCAAGGAGCTTCCGTGGAGTCCCATCGGGCTTTGTGGCATCAAAAACCAGCCGTCCCCCGTACCCCGTCACCCTGGCAATGGTTTCAGCCAATTCCCGTATGGTGCAGTCCTGCCCTGTACCCACGTTAATATGGGACAGCATGGGACGGGTATATTGCCTGTGGACGTCTTCCTCCAGATCCATTACATGCACTGAAGCGGCAGCCATATCATCCACATGCATGAACTCCCGCATGGGAGTGCCGCTGCCCCAGATCAGCACCTCAGGTGCTTTTTCCTGAACGGCTTCGTGGAAACGCCGTAGCAGTGCCGGAACAACATGGCTGTTTTCAGGATGAAAATTATCCCCCGGTCCATAGAGATTGGTGGGCATCACACTCCGGTAATCCCTGCCGTACTGGCGGTTGTAACTTTCACACAACTTGATTCCAGCAATTTTTGCAATGGCGTAGGGTTCATTGGTGGGCTCAAGCACACCGGTAATCAGTGCCTCCTCCTGCATGGGTTGCTGCGCATCCCTCGGATAGATACAGCTGCTCCCCAGAAAAAGCAGTCTCTGCACCCCGCTGAGGTGGGCCGCATGGATGGTGTTGGCCTCAACAACAATATTCTCATAAATAAACTCAGCAGGATACGTATTGTTGGCAAGAATCCCCCCCACCTTTGCCGCTGCCAGATAGATTTCATCGGGTTTTTCTGACTGCATAAAGTCAAAAACAGCCCTCTGATCCAGAAGATCCAGCTCGCTGCGGGTCCGGGTGACAATATGTTCATACCCCAGTATCTCCAGCCGTCGCACAATGGCACTGCCCACCATTCCCCTGTGGCCTGCGACAAAAACCTTCCTATCCGATACCGGCTTTCTTTTTTCCATTATCATACTGTCTCCCGTCAAAAAAATGGGGTTCCCACACAGACAGTGCAGCAAAAACTTTATGGCCGTAAAGAAGCTATTCCATGGAAACCGGCATCTCGTAACCGTTTTGTTTTAGCAGAGCATAGCGTCTGGCTGTTTCAAGGTCTTCCCTGACCATTTCCGCACACATTTCCTGAACGCTGATTTCAGGCACCCAGCCCAGTTTTTCTCTGGCCTTTGAGGGGTCACCCAACAGGGTTTCCACCTCGGTGGGCCTGAAATAACGGGGATCCACACGCACAATGATATCCCCTTTTCCCACGGCAGGCGCTTTTTTTATATCCCGGATATTCTCCACAAAAGCCACCTCGTCCACACCACTTCCCTCAAAACGAAGATCCAGACCCAGCTCTGCGGCACTCCACTGAATAAATTCACGGACACTGTACTGCTTTCCTGTGGCGATAATAAAATCTTCCGGAGTTTCCTGCTGCAGCATCATCCACTGCATACGAACATAATCCTTTGCATCCTCAATTCCCGGAAAATGTAACTATTTGCACTAGCCCCAAACTGTAAACATCTATAAATAAAGACATAAGCAACTATTTAATGCTTGACTTTTTGGAAAAAACATAGTTATATTCCATCAAATGTAACTATGGAGGAAGGAAATGGCAAGCATAACCCATCACCACAACAAGAAAACCGGAGCAATTTATGTATACTCAGTTGAAAGTTATTGGGACAAAGAAAAGAAAGCACCAAGAAATAAAC
>NZ_VDMB01000046.1 GCF_006175995.1 Desulfobotulus mexicanus | reverse complement strand
CATATCCCCCACAGCAGATAATCCGGACGGTAGGGGCCAAAGGGTTTTACGCCACTCATATTCAGACAGAGAACCCAGCCCTGTATATCCACGCTATCGGAAGTATCGGGCATTCTCACCCCCAGCTCCTTCAGGACTATCTCAGGGAAGGTCAGGTTCTTATGGTTTTTGGTACTGAAGCAGGGCTGATCCCAATATGCGGATACAATGCCAAGCTGACCGTAGAGCTGGGTTTCATGGGAAGCGTACAGACTGGCGGGTATATGCTCCGTGCTTTTGATTTCAAGGATGCGAACAGCAGGAGTCTTGCCACCCCAGGCCATGGTAAAATCCAGATGGGCTTTCATCGGCATACCGTCATTGACTATGGCCACCTCCAGTTGATGGATGGGCTTTGAACCGTTGGACCGCAGAACTTCTCCCATGCCGGATTCAAACCAGTGACCCCGCTGAAACACCAACTCCCTTTGCAGGGTTGCAAGTATCCTCTCCGTATCTTCCTCGGCATACCACCGGGCGACTTCTTCAGGACTGTTTGCTTTTTGAAACTTATCCGCCACAGCAGCACGAAGACACTCCATGCCCCTGCCTATATCCGACATACCGATATAAGAAGACCTGTCTCCAAGATCTGCTTTCATGTTCTGACTCCGGGCAAGGAGACCCTTGGTAATCTGAGCCAAAAGACCCATGGACTCTTTTGTGTGATGGATGGTCATGACTGCCTTCTTTAAACGCACAAAGGCCCACCGGCTAATACCGGCAGGCCCTGTGTCTGGATGAATGGGGATGGGATGTTCAGGCTGCGGATTGCTGGCTGTGCTTCCACCAGAGTTTGCGCTCTGCGTTCCAGCGGAACCCTGCTTCTTTGAGGATATCCTTTTTAGGCATGGTGTCTCCCGTGGCCGCTATGTAGGCCCTTCCATCCTCGGTATGAACCGTGTTGTAGAAGATGCCGTCAAGACGGGGCAGGGTATCCATACTGGAGGGCTGATTTTGGGGATTCTGAGGAGTAGAAGGTGCCTGATTTRCCGGRGGAAATGGATCGTTTTGAGGCTTTGGTGACTGTGGGAAGTTATTTTGTTTTTGTGGATTTTTGTTGTTTCTGATGCAGGCCCCTTCAGCATCATCATCGTTTTCTGTAATAATACCAACCATGGAAGAYARGGCATAGCGTCTGGCATAGGTGATGGCGGAACCGTAYCCTTGGGGATCGTTTTTRGACAAAGGCATCATGAGCAGGGAAGACTGCCACTGGCCTGATTCTGCGTGCATAAGCTTGGTAACRAGWCCCAGATGCCCGGTTTCTACAGGAACAGGATACTGCGTCACCCAGACTCCGTTCTTAATTAAAATACTGCTGCAAGCCTCCATGACAGAGCTTAGGGTGGCGTACATRCTGTTGGTATAGGTGTTTTTCCTGTCCTTTTGAACAGGCCTTAATTCCTGCTGCACCCGGAGCATGGCCTTGGCAAGCTCCTTCACATCCGCTGAGCTGTACTGTTCGATAACCATAGTGACCTCCTTTAAATTAAAGACCCCCGCTGCCCGTAAAAAGGCAGAAGGGGTCTGGTTTTGGATAGATAACAGGTGAATAATGTTTCAATTCATAGTTGTAATATATACCTGAAATCCACTGATCACCACTTTGGGAGGGTCAATATGGGTGCTGCGGGGTTAAAATGGGCATCTGTGCGGGGAAATTACTGCTGCAAGGGCAAAAACAGAGGGTATCCGGGGCATGACAAGATAGTGTGAATCCGAAGAACTCGAACTGAGGGCTGAAACTGGAGAACTCGAACAGGGAGGCGTGAATCCGCAGAACCCAAACAGAGCAAAAGACTCCCCAACCCTGCCATGGCTGCCAATACAGCAACCACAGCAGAGAAGATGGATACGGAGCCGTTAATGTTTGGTAGCATCCTTGCCTATGAGCAGATCCAGTCCCTTGTCACCGGCAGCAAGAACTTCTCTGACCTTCTCAGGGGTGAGACTCGTAATGTCCGCTATCTCTTCAGGCTTCATCTTGTATTTTTGAAGGTTCATAATCGTCTGGTACTTCTCTTTATAACGGCTTCTCTCCTGAATGCGTTCTGATAACAGCATACCATCCTCCTTTTCTGTGAGCAGACTGAGCAACTCTTCCTGCTCATTTTCCTGTATATCTGCATAAGTGTAAATAAAATCCAGGTATTTTTCAAACAGAGCCGCACCCACCAAGCGAAACAGTCCGGTCATGGCCCTCATTACGACATCTACCTTCTCCTCTGGCTCATAGTTCATCTTGGGAAGGAGAATCATGACTACAGGGTTTGTGGAATCAAAATAATCCCTGGCCTGATACTCAAAGAGACGGATCTTCTGGTACTCGAAGTGTATGTAGTTCTTTTCCCCAAAGCTGCTGTCCAGAACCCTGTCCACATCCTTACGCCATTTCCTGCGGTCTGTGAACAGCACCGTAGGGATGACAATGGCACCGGGATGGGCTTTCATGTAGTCTATGCCATAGTGGGCCACCTTGTAGATGGAAAACTTGTACTTATCCTCCTGAAACTCCAACAGCCACAGGATCAGAGTCCCATTCTCAAAGACAAACAGTATGGGTATGTCCAGCACAAAATGCCGGTCTTTCAGCTTTTCTTTTTGGGTCTCCTGATTGACAAGCTTACAATCTATAAGCCTGCCCATACCTTCAAGGATCTCCGGGGATAAGAACTCTGCTATCTCCCTGGTAAAGTCCCGTGCCAGATTTTTAAAGTTCTGATCGTGGGACACTCTCTCTGCCATCCCATCCTCCTTTTTGTTAATATAATCAGAATATGCAGGAAAGAAAGACTCCACCCTGCGGACTGCCTGCCCTGCATCTGCTGTCTGCATTTTGAACTATGGATCAGATACGGCCCTGTGTCGATACAAAAGCATCCAGACCCCGACACCCTGCACCGCAGACCAGATTTATACCTTATATATAGGTGGCCACAGGATCAGCCCCCCATGCCATCTTCCCATCAGACACCCTCGGCCTTGGTTCTGGCTATGGTTCTGCGGCTCACACCCAAGGCTCCCTCGATCTCACTGTAGGTCAGACCCCTGCCCAGCAAGGCAAGGATCTTCTCCCGTTTGGCACTGTCTCTTTTACGGCCACCGTACTTGCCTTCCAGCTTTGCCCTGGCTATCCCCTGCATCTGCCTTCTTCTTCTGTCTTCAAAGTCTTTTCTTGCAACGGCTGCCAGTACATCCAGCATCATACCCATGACAGCATCAAGGACACGACCCTGAAAATCCTTATCCTCCTCCTGCCTTACAATCAGGCTGTGGGTAAAGGGAAGATCCAAAGACACAATGAGAATCCCCTTGCTCTGTATCTTCACACGAAGCTTCTGCCAGTCATCGGCATTGAGACGGGAAAGCCTGTCCACCTGTTCTATGAGAAGCACATCATCTTTTTGCATGATGCCCAAGGCCCGGAACAGCTCTGGCCTGTAGAGCTTGGCCCCGGATTCGTTTTCTATGAAGTACGCAGCCACGGACACACCGTTTTCTGAGGCAAATTTATCCAGCATATCCTTTGCCCTGCTTGCGTCCTGATCTGCTGTGGATGCCCGAAGATACCCGTACACTCTTCTTTCAACCATGATCCACCTGCTTCCGTACTGTTTACTTTGGCTGTGGTTTATATCGACAGGTTACTTTGAATGGTATCCCAACAATCGTAAACCTGATTTTATTATACTTTTTCCAACCACCATACTGCGCTTTATACCTGTCCCTGGAGTACACCCAAAAGAAACCCACCTGAACCTCCCCTCCCCTGACCAGATTTGTACCTTATATATAGGGGCCACTCCGGAACCACACCCGCAGCCCGGAGCCACCCCCACGGGTTCAAGGTTCTTCTTCATCCGTCCCGTTTTCTATATCCAGCCATGTACCCGGCACAGCACCGCCTGCCACACTGGGAAGGTCATCTTCTTCGGAAAGATCCACCTCATCCACCAGCTCCAATCCATCCTCCTCTTCCTCGCCATATACTTCAGGGCCATCCTCAGTCTCCAACCTTGCAACCACATTACGGACTGTGCTTGAAGTCCACCTGCTTTTACCGGAAAGGGTCAGTATCTTTGCCTTGTTAAGGATGGCTGCAAGCGTGTTGTAGCTGGGAACAGGATCTGTACCGGAACGCATCAGAAGAATCCACTCAATGAGTACAGCCTTGTCGGGCTTGGAGTTTTTTATACTTTCAATCACAGGGCGCAGGTTGTGGGGATCAGCATCTTCTTCCGAATCTTCCTCGGCAGTGCTTACAGGATCTTCAGGCTGTTCGGGCTGGATACGGGGAACAGTCAAATCAAAGGTAAGCGTCTGAAGGCTCACCTGAAGATTGCTGGCATCTATCTCATAGAGCTGGAGAGGTTCTTCCACTGGCAGACCCAGCTCCTTTTCAAGGTTGGTCATCCGCTTATCCAGATTCCTGATACCGTGTTGCAACTCCCCTATGGACTCACAGACAGCGGTTATGCCTATGTTGCTCTCGGTAGCCAGCTTCTGAAAGGCATGGGTCAGGGCACGGGACAGCTCACCCCCAAGGTTGGTTGCAAATTTCTGCAGAAGGGACTCCAGCATAGGGATCAGCTCTTTCAGCAGCTCATTTTTAATCTCCTGGACAAGTACCTTTGAATTGACGGGTTGGGAATCCCACACCTTGACTGTACTCATGGGGGTATCGGGAAGAGTAAAGTTCATGTCATAGGACAGGTTCAAGCCATGAATAAAATCATCACCGGGCACACACTGGCACCTACTGGTAGCAACTGGCACACACTGGCACATACTGGCATCAACTGGCATCAACCGGGAGATACTGGCACCTACTGGCTCGTCCTGGTTCATACCAGCATGTACTGGCTCGTCCTGGTTTCTACTGGCATCTTCTGGCTCGTCTTGGTTCACACCAGCACCTCCCAGCATATCCTGATTCATACCAGTACCTTCTGGTTCGTGCTGATTCATACCAGCAGCTACCAGTTCCTCCTGATCCATACCGGTACATTCTGGCTTACTCTGGTTCATACCAGTATCTCCTGGCTTGTACTGGCCCATACCAGCACCTACCAGCATATCCTGAGTCATTCCAGCACCTCCTGGTTTGTATTGGTTCATACCAGCATATTCCAGTTCATCCTGGCGCAAACATACACTGGCCATTACATACTCACGATCACCTAAAGAATCGGGCCATTTAAACCAGTAATGACTGTAATTCTCCAGACACTCATCCACCCACTCGCTGAGCAATGGATCATCCTTAACGGTATGTTTTTTAAGAAGAATATCTTTTATCATCTGAAAGGTGTACCCCTCACCACGCAATCCATCCACCAGAAGCAGAATCTCGATACATGCATGAAAACATTTAAAATGCTTACCATCGAACCATCCCGGCAGAAAATCACAGACCTGATTACGGTAATTGAGTATCTTCTTGTAATTAAGGTTCAGTTCCTCACCGATCTCCTTAAACGAATACAGCTTTTTTTCATTCATACCCTCCTCCTCTCATCACAATTCATCACAAGCTCACCATCTCTTTGCACCGTTCGTCATCACTGCCCTGAGCATCATTGTTCACAGAACCACCATCACTCCGCACCGTTCATCACCAAAGCTCAGTCATCCTTCATCATGGCATCATCCATACCCACCCCGTCACCACACCGGACTTCACCAGGCAACCACCACGACCATCCATGTTTCATCAAATGTTCACACCATGACCGCTCATCGTTCATCACTTGACCGTTTTGAGCATGAATCTGTACCAAATCACCATGATCACACCATGATCACGCCTTCATCACGCATAATCATGACCATTTTGGTTAAAACACCCTCATTATGGGCATATGCTCACTGGAACACTGTTTACAACCATCAGTTAGCCCTCTGTAACCGCCTGATTTCATACGACCCATCAGACACCCTACCCATCACTAAAAAAAGTACCCATCTATTACCCATCACGATTTGAAAAAATGTTTCACTCTTAATCACATGATTACAAGACTTTAACCCCCCAAAACGACCCATCATTTTCCTTCCATCGTTTTTTGAATCCTGGTTCAAATCACTCTGCACCACCATCACTTCCTATACTTCGGGACACTATTTCAGTGGCTTCTTTGAGGGTATCCTGACTCAAATGGGCGTACCTCTGGGTGGTGGATATGCTGGCATGGCCCAACAGTTTTTGTACCTCATAAAGACTCCTTCCATGGTTGATCAGAAGGGAGGCAAAGTTGTGTCTCAGGTCATGYACCCGGACATCCTCCAGCCCTGCTTCCTTCCTGATTCGATGCCAGGTACTGTAAAAATGCTTCARCGGCTCACCGGTCTTRGGGTTGGCAAATATAAACGGGCTGTTGTTTTCCACACGCCTTTTCAGCACCTTCATGGCGGATACAGACAAAGGGATATGCCTTGGCTTTCCCGACTTGCTCATGGGTACCGTCCACAAGCCATGCTCAAAATCCATATCCTCCCACCTGGCATGGCTGGCTTCTCCCCTCCTTGCACCGGTCAGTATCAAAAACTCGATCAGGTCAGGGACTACGGCACCCTGGCAGTTCTTCAATGCTTTCAGCAGTCTGTCCGTCTCATCAGGTGTAAGGAAGCGTTCTTTATGCTCGTTATCAGCCAGCTTGGACAGACCCCTTGCAGGACTTTTGTCGATGTACTCCCACCGCTCTGCCAAAGAGAATATGTACTTCACCAATGCCATCATGCGGTTGACAGAACCCGGCTTGTAGCCCTTAGCCACATAGGAAGACTGAAAATCCCGCACATCATCCCGTGTTATGGCTGAGAGCTTGGCGTACTCCCACAATGGCAGAAGCACCCGGTCTATCATCTTCTCATCCTGCTCCCAGCTTCGCTTGTAGAGCTTTATGGTGTTCTGAGCATGGACAATGGAGTGGAGAGTGGGAAGTGGGCTTCGAGAGCCTCAGCCACCGGACTTCGGATACCCTCACCCCAGAGCAGGCACAGGGGCCTACACCAGAGGTAGAGAGAGGAGTCATGATGAAGGAAAAGTCATACGATGTGGAACAGATCACAGGAGAGCAACTGAAGGCAGGACGGATACTGCTTGGCTGGTCACAAAGAACACTTGCAGCCAAAGCCTACCTGTCCCAGGGGCCAGTCACCCAGGCAGAGAAGAACAATGTAAGGAAAAAAAGCACCATCATGCTGATCGCCCATGTACTGATGGAGGCTGGAATAGAGTTTATCAACCATGAGGACGGAACCTTTGGGGTACTGATCAAACCGGATGCGGACAGGGCAGAAGAGAGGGAAGACGGGTAAAGACAGTGAGAAGTGGGAAGTGGAGAGTCTAGCGTGGAGGTATGATGAGGGAAAAAGCATATGATGTGGAACTGCTGAAGGGAGAGCAGATCAAGGCAGGACGGATACTGCTTGGGTGGTCACAGAAGACACTTGCAGCCAAAGCCTACCTGTCTGAAACGGCTGTCACACGCTTGGAAAGAAAGATACTGGAGAAGAAAAGCACCATGAAACTGCTGGCCCATGTACTGGTGGAGGCAGGGATCATATTTATCAACCATGAGGACGGAACCACGGGAGTGCTGATTAAGCCAGATGCAGACAGGGCAGAAGAGATAGAGGAGGAGGAAGACTGAGCAAAAAGACAGGCCTTATGTACTACCCTGCCCCCCTGAAATCAGCTCATACAGCGGACAAAAGCTACGGTAAATATGGGGGCTAGAGAGCGTGAAAATGATGTTCGTTACTATCCGGCACATCCAGTACATCCGGCAAAATCGACAACAACATCTACACAAGAGAAACAGGATACACAGGAACAGATACCGAAGCCACAGAATGCCCCAAAAGACAACAACCGGACACAACCCATACTGAGGGCTGCGTCCGGTCACGGATGGGTAAGAAATCAAAATGAGAAGGGTTTAATGCTTGGTAGCATCCTCGCCGATGAGAAGATCCAGACCCTTGTCTCCTGCTGCAAGGACGGCCTTTACCTGTTCGGGGGTAAGACTCGTAATATCCGCTATCTCTTCGGGCTGCATGTTGTATTTCTGAAGATTCATGATGGTCTGGAACTTATCTTGACGCAGTTGCTCCAGCCCCCTCTCCAACCCAAACCGCTCTGCACTTGTAATGTATGGCATCTTTTTCTCCTCCTCCAAGAGGTAAACWTCKTCAAGGAACTGTTTTTCAAGCTCCCTGGGCAGGCTTATCATCCAGTCGATGTACAGGTAAAGCTGCARKATGTCTTCYTTGCTGTAGTTCCGCTGGTACATGAGTTTTACCAGATGGAACTTCCACGCCTTCAGCTCGTCTTTTGATTTGCAGCTTTTGGCCTTGATCTGGGCCATGACCACCAGGGCGAAAACATTGTCGCTGTTTTCAAGCTCTTTCCACCGCTCTTCATCCTCCCAATCCATAAGTTTGACAATGGGAAAGCGGAAGTCAAGGCTGCAACCCCATAATTCTCTGGCATAGGAATCCGGTCTGAAGCTCTCCTGCCTGTCCGTCAGTACGCCAAGGCTGACCACATCCCTGTCATAGCGGTCAAAGATACGGAAATTGTACACATACATGCGTTTGGGGAAGACAGTTTCAGGGTCACCCTGTACCTCCACATGAATCAGTACCCAGATTTCCTGATTCTTCTTTGTCCAGACCTTCACCAGCTTATCCGCATACCGCCGTCCTATGGTAGAATCCCGGACGACCTTCTGAAGCTCCTTGTCGATGAATACGGGCTTACGGTTCCAGTCTATCTCATCATGGATATGAGGGTAAAGAAGAGCCAGAAACTCCTTAAAATACCGCTCTACGGCCTCTTTCCACGGGCTGTCGTAATCACTGGAATTGCTTGTTTCGCTATCCAAGATATGTCCTTTCTGAAAATACGGTAAAATAATCATACCCGGAAAAAGCATAGACTGAAAGGAGGAAATTGGGAAGGGGGAGGCAGTACGAAGCGGAGCGGGAAGCAAGACCACCTGCAGGGGGTGTACCATAATGCACAAACACCCAAGGGAACATAGAAACCCTGCAGGAAGACACAAAGAAAGCAGATCAGGATGCCCTGCCATAGCAACATAAAGACGTACAGGACAAAAGGAAATTGGGAGCTGGCAAACTACAAAAGGCCAATACTGCTACAGACCAGACACAACCCATGCTCTAAGGCTGCATCCGGTCAATAAAGGGGCTTAATGTCTGGTAGCATCATCTTCCATCAGCAGATCCAGCCCCTTGTCACCTGCGGCAATAACAGCCTTTACCTTCTCAGGGGAAAGCCTTGTAATCCTGGCTATCTCTTCAGGCTTCATATTGAAATCCAGAAGCTCCATAATGGTCTGGAACTTCTCTTCATGGCGACCCTTAACCGTGCCAGTCTCCAGCCCCTTCTGCTCCGCAAGAAACAAAGCCGAATCATGATCCCGCTTCCATCTGATGTGGGAATTATAGGCTTCACGCATATGTTCGTCCTGAGTAAAGCTCATGTACTTTTCTCTGGCGTTGGCTATCTGAGGATTGTTCTTCAAGATGCACCCTTATCATCTTCCATCAGCAGATCCAGCCCCTTGTCTCCTGCGGCAATAACAGCCTTTACCTTCTCAGGGGAAAGCCTTGTAATCCTGGCTATCTCTTCAGGCTTCATATTGAAATCCAGAAGCTCCATGATAGTCTGGAATTTCTCTTCATGCCGGCCCTCATTTCTCGCAAGAAACAAAGCCGAATCATGATCCCGCTTCCATCTTATGTGGGAATTATAAGCTTCACGCATATGTTCGTCTTGGGTAAAGCTCATGTACTTTTCTCTGGCGTTGGCTATCTGAGGATTGTTTTTCAAGATGTTTTCCATAATCTCATCCTCCTTGTTCAGGCCTTCATTTTTGAGATAATAAAGCCAGTTATCCAGACTCTTATCCAGATTRTAAGCAGTAAKCTTGGGAAGTTCAAGGAAATGCAGGGAAAGGTGATCCGTCAGGAGCAGTTCCGGCGTATCCTTTTCMCGRAGCATGAAGCAGAGGTGGTATCGATCCACATTCTTAAACATCTTAAAGTCAAGGATATTGATACAGACCACAGGACGCAGGGTAGCATAATTATCCCCCGTAACCAGCTGATCTCCATAGAGGGCAGTCCAGTAATACAAAGCCCGCTCCCCGAAAAAGCCCTTATCCGAGTTCTGCATTTCTATATCAATCCACCTGCCATCAGAAGATTTTGCCTTGATATCCAGTATGGTTTCTTTGGCATTGAGGATGGTCTGGATGTTGAAAGGATTTTTAATCACAAGGTCTGTGATCAAAGGGAATCCAGAGTTTTTCATAACGGCATTGATGAAATCAATGAGAATGGGCTTATGCTCTTCCTTGCCGAAGAGATATTTTATGAAGATATCCGATGTGGGTTTTACATAAAAATCCGTGAGCATCTGGTTCAAGGGGGCCTCCCGCTGGTTGCTGATTCATATGGCGGGAAGAAGCATAGCCTGAAAAAGGGACAGTGGGAAGTGGGGAGTGAGAAGTGGGAAGCAAGACAGCTTTCTGATAATGCTTCCACCTTTTCTTTTTGTATGAGTCACACTCTCTCACACCGAAGCCACACGCATTAAAGGCGCAAGAGCTAATGACAAGCCTCCCCCCCACCACCCGATAAGGCGGTAAGGGGGTTCAAGGAGGGCTGAACCTTTTTTTCACACCTACTGTACCGTTACAGGACGGGCAGACTTAATGGCCTCTGCCAGGGCACGACCGTAGGATTCACGAGCTGTATGGGCTATGGCTTCCTGATCTTTGAGCCTTTTCAGCTCTGCATCGGCGGTGCGAAGGTTCAAAAGCTGCTGACGACCTTCTTCACTGAAATCTTCAAGCAGATACCTGCGCTCATCAATAGTCACTACATCGGATTCTGTGCCGGAAGGTGCCYCTTTTTCAGGCTATGCTTCTTCCCGCCATATGAATCAGCAACCAGCGGGAGGCCCCCTTGAACCAGATGCTCACGGATTTTTATGTAAAACCCACATCGGATATCTTCATAAAATATCTCTTCGGCAAGGAAGAGCATAAGCCCATTCTCATTGATTTCATCAATGCCGTTATGAAAAACTCTGGATTCCCTTTGATCACAGACCTTGTGATTAAAAATCCTTTCAACATCCAGACCATCCTCAATGCCAAAGAAACCATACTGGATATCAAGGCAAAATCTTCTGATGGCAGGTGGATTGATATAGAAATGCAGAACTCGGATAAGGGCTTTTTCGGGGAGCGGCTATTGTATTACTGTACTGCCCTCTCTGGAGATCAGCTGG
>NZ_VDMB01000045.1 GCF_006175995.1 Desulfobotulus mexicanus | reverse complement strand
TTTCATCGTAGGCCGTAACCCTTTCATAGATATAAATATCTCCATTCGCACGCTTTTCACGTCGTTCACCGATGTGAGTTTTTCCTGTTATTGGTTTAGCCATGCGTAAATCCTTCTTTAAAGTGTACGCATAACTATAATGCGCACACGTAAAAAAAGCAAGAAAAAAGCACGGTTTTTCAACTAAACCGTGCTTTTTTCTTGCTTTTTGGGCTTAGAATGTACGCTTTATCCGATTTTCAGGTTTTAACGGCCCAGGGGGCAAAGAGGGACTTTCCAAAGGCCTTTCCCTGATTCAGGGCCAGCTCCAGACAGGCAGGAACATTGAAAAGCCCGGCATCGGAAGAATGGTAGGTCCGGCCGGGGCTTCCCAGCTCCACGCAGCCGATTACCCCGTAATCCCTTGCATGATCCAGCCGCATTCCGGCACGGGTCAGGGCACGGACCACGGCTTTGTCCCCGAAAAAGGCCGGGTTGCCGCAGCCTGCTGCAATGAGAGCCGCGCATTTTTCAAGGAACCATGCCGGTGTTGTTTCATGAATCCGCACATGCAGATTGGGTTCACGGGTGCGGATTTTTAAAAAAGCATCGAGGAAGAGGCCGGAGAGGGTGTTGGTCACATCCCGGCCTTCGGCATCCGTGCCGCCCAGGGTGATGCCCTGGCCCACGGTGTTACCGCTGAAAAAGGCATCCATCCTGCGGGAAAAAAGAGGGATGGTTTCACAGGCCTTGAGCTGGAAGGAGGCAATGAGGCAGGTGGCGCTTTCCTTATCCAGACGGCCTTCGGCCATATCTTTTTCAAACAGGGGATAAAGGATCTGGTCCAGCCTGCCAAAGGAAAGCCCCTGCTCGTAATCTTCCAGATTCATGGCCACATGCACCAGCCAGCAGGCCTGAAGTCCTTCCTGTAAGGTTCTGGCAGGATGCCATGGCACATGTCCAAGGCTCCGGGCAAGACTAAGAAGGCGCTCTTTGTCATCGGGTCTGGCCGTCTCTGCAAGGGCCAAAGCTTCCCTTTCAAGGTTGGCGGCCATCTTCCGGATACCCCCAAGAACAATGCGGATGGACTGGTAAAAGGCCCGCTGATCCTTATCCAGAGCGTTTCCTTCCGGTGTAAGGCCCCTTGTTAAAATGTTTTTTGCCTCAGCATTCAGAAAGCCAAGGCCCCTGTGAACCACCAGATCATAATCTGGAATCTGGTGTGAGACACCTGCAATTTCCGTGAGAATATAGCTCCTTGCGCCAAGAACCTTTGTCCATAGAAACCTGATGCGGGAAATACTGCCAAAGGCCTTTAAACCCGTGCTCCAGGTGGCCGTGAGGCCCGCAATACCAAGAAGACTTAGCTTTTCAAAAGAAGAGAGTTTTAAGGGGACACTTCGTTTTTCAAGGCAGAAAAGATCTTCAAGGATATGGGAAGATCCGCCTTCGGGATAGTAGTTGGCGGCTATTCTTTTGGAGCTCATATTCCCGGCAATGGTTTCTTTGGGATAAATGGCGGCTTTTCTTTTTCCTAAAACAGCTGTCAGCATTGTCGCCCGCTGTATAAGAGGATGCTGTTTTTTTTGAAACAACATGGAAAGCTTTGCTGCCAGCATGAGCCGGGGTCTTTCCAGACAGATGCTGCAATTTGTTTCCATGAGGGTTTTACGGATGGCAGCGATGGCATTTTCCATGGGGGCAGGTGAGGGGGCAGGTGACAGGGTTCTTTGATTGTTTGATGTCAGGGCTTGTTCAGGCATGGGACCTCCGGGGATTGTGTTTATTTGGTAATACCAATATTTAGTTTTAATGGATTTATGTCAAGAAAAAAGATAATTGGTATTTCCAAAACTGAAAAAATGCCCGTTACCCTGAGAAGGCCTGGAAAAGATGGTATTTCAAAAAAACGAAAATATGCTACAAGGCACAAAGACCCGTAATATAAGGACAGCCATGACCGCAAAACGCTCTGATATGGTTTTTAAAGCCCTGCAAAGGGAGATTCTCACGGGAGTTTATCCCGAAAATACAAGGCTTCCTTCGGAAAGACAGCTGGGAGAGATCCACGGTGTCAGTCGTATCACCATACGGGATGCCATAGCTAAACTGGCACAGCTCGGCCTTGTGGAAAAACAGCCCCAGAGCGGCATTTACGTACGGCCATTCAGAAGCGAAGCCTCTTTAGATCTGCTCATCCACATGATGCAGACCGAAGACAGTATGGATTCGGATACCCTTGTATCTTTATTGGAATTCCGTCGTCTGGCTGCCGTCTTCATTGTACGTAAGGCTGCCCTGAATCCTGATTCCCAGAAACTTGAAAAACTGAAAGCCCTGTTGCAGGATGCGGAGCAGCATCTTCTTCGGGAAGAACATTCCTTTCCGGATAAAAATCAGGAAAACATTCAAGCCCTTGCTGACGCTGATTTTGCCTTTCATGCGGGGATTGTATCCATGACCCGTAACATGGTCGCCCAGCTTCTCTTCAATTCCTTCAAACCTGCCTACAGGTATTACAGCTTTTTTTTCTACGGACTTGGGGGAGCCGCAAAAAAGGCCCTGCAAAATCATAAGGAAATCCTTGCAGCCCTCTATGCAGGGGACGAGAACTATGCGGCATGGAAAATGGAAGAAAGCCTCAGCTATGCGGAAAACAGGGTCAAGGAAGCCCTTGGTATCCTTGAAGAAAGCAGGACCATACGGCTGAGGGAATAGGGGGAGAAATCCTTTAGGACAGAAAGATAAGGAGGTGTAAAGAATGGGTTTTCAGCAGAACATGAGACAGTCGGTACTTGTAACGGGAGCTACCGGTTTTATAGGCCGCAGGGTGATGGCAAAACTCCTTGCCGAAGGTATCTCTGTAAAGGCCATTGTGCAGCCGGAAACAGCCATACCAAAGGAATGGGAAGAAAAGGTGGAGATTATCCGTGGCAGCATTGCAGATGCCACAGTCGTTGGTAAAGCCGCCAGGGATACGGGAACCATACTTCACCTTGCAGCCCTTGTATCCGACTGGGGGGATGAGGCCCGTTTCAGGGAATGCACAGTTGAGGGGAGCCGTTATATTTTTGAGGAAGCTGTGAGGTATGGGGCAAGGGTGCTTCTTGTTTCCAGTGTGGTGGTGTATGGCGATGCCATTTCAAAGAAGGTGTGCTCTGAAGTAACCCCCTTTGGAAAAACATTTGGTCCCTATAGTCGCACCAAGCAGGCCCAGGAAAAACTTGCATGGGAATACCATGAAAAAAAAGGACTTCAGCTTTCCGTAGTCCGGCCTGCCAATGTCTACGGCCCGGCTTCCGGCACATGGCTCCATGATGTGGCTCCTGTTCTTAAAAAAGGTCTTCCCTGCCTCATCTCAGGCGGAGGCCAGAATGCAGGTCTTGCCTATGTGGATAATGTGGCAGATCTCATCCTCCTTGCAGCCTCCAGCGATGCCGCCCTTGGCCGCGCCTATAACGCCTGTGATGCTCTGGATATCAGCTGGAAGACATATTTTTCCGATCTTGCAACTATGCTTCAAACCCATAAACCCAGGTCTCTTCCTTGGTTTATGGCCAAAATGAGCGCAGGGCTGTTCGAAACCCTGTGGAGATTCTTTGGTATCCGGCAACGCCCACCCATTACCCATGAAGCCCTCAACCTTGTGGGCTCGGACAGTTGTTTTCCCATGGATCGTGCAAAAAAGGAGCTGGGCTATGAACCCAGTATTTCCTATGCGGAAGGTATACAGCGGGTTAGGGAATACATCAAAGGAAATACCGATATCTGATTATCTGTTGCTTTAAGTATAGAAACCAGCCCTTAGCGCAGATGTTTTGTATTGACAGAAAGTATGTATGCATATAGCTTGCCTACATGTGTAAACGCTGTTTGCTTGTTGTTTGTCATGTTCTTTTGGTTGATGCAGCACATCTGTCTTTTTCCTGAATCTGACATAATTCAAAGGATTCAGAAAAATGGCACAGATTAACCGGATGCAAAAAAGGGAGGTTAATTGTCAATATGAAAAAAATATCACTATTTTTAACGGCACTTATTTTTATTTCAACTTCAGCTTTTGCCCTTGAAAAAAGGGAGTTTGCTTTTATGGGCGCTCTGGGCGCTAACTATCCCCTTGATGATGGTGACGGGCAGGTAAGTCCTGTTGTTATGGCCAGTTATATAAACTACATTGGCGATAATATGTATAATGAAGCAAGATTAACTACAACAACACTATCCAATACTTTTGGTGTTGACAGAGGCAGATACCACTTCGGCATACAGCCCATTCTTGCCCACACAATTGAAGGTGGTTTCAGAACCTTTGATCAGGGATATTTGAATGAAGATTTAAATATTAATGGTAATTACATAGCTCCGGTAATGTTTTTTGATTACAGGCTGGCTGATCAAAAAGTAGAGATAAAATTCAAATACCGCCCATCATTTTATTTCTATCGTGAAGAGGATTCAAAAATAAAAATGCCCGATAACCATTTAGCCCATGTTGGAAGTACTGAGCTTGTATTTCAAAATATGGAAGAAAAAAATATGGGTAGAATCAAGCATGGTGTAAGGCTTGCCACAAAATATGAGTATATGAACCGGTCAGGCTACGATTCCAATGGAGTTTTGACAGAGGATATTAACCAGTCCCATAAATTATATGCAGATCTGGGTTTTTATCACAACTTCGCAGGGGATTATAATCTTCTTTTTGATATCAATGGTGCCTATCAGAAGGATGTAGATATAAACAACGCTGAAAAGATAGGAAGCTATTTAGCTCCCCATGCAAAGATGCCCGGTTACTATAATTGTGAATTCAGGCACGACCGCTATGTAATTGGTAAAATACAGTTTGGAATACCCGTAGATTTCTGGGAAACGAGAATTCAGCCGGGATTCAACATTCTTTATATGCCTAAGGATAATAAGGTCGTTGGTCAGTCAGATTATGATGAAACAACCTATAAAAGCGTTTCACTCAACATTTCTACAAAATTAGGAGGCGTGCTGCCTTTCTTCCTAAATTACTCCTATGGTATTGATGCGGAGAGAAAAAGTTCTTCAGATGGAAAGGTCAGCAAAGGAAGCCATGAGATTATGGCATTTGCCGTAGTTGGCTTCGGTAGTACTGGCAAAAGATAATGGTCTTAAGGTGAGTATTTTATTAATGTCCCATGGGTTGCAATCTTTCATAAAGGGCTGTTTAGGCAGCCCTTTATGAAAATCTTGGTATGTGGTGCCCCCTTTAAGATTTCCGGATTATCTGCGTCGGCACCTTATTGTTTTTTATTAGCATAAAGATCTGTTTTAGCTTGACAGAAAGCTTGTATGCATATATTTTGCGTACACTGTGAACAGCGTTTATTTTATACTCTTGCTGTTTTGTTATGTTTGGGCCTGTTCTGTTTTTAGGTGATCGTTTTTTTCATGACTGCCCCATAGATATCAAAAAAGGAAAGCCTCAGTGGAAAGAAAATTAATCAATCGTTGGAGTATGGTTTTTGTTGCATTTGTTATGATGCTATGCGTAGGGGGCGTCTATGCTTGGAGCTTATTTAATATCCCTTTATTAGAAGCTAATCCGGGCTGGACTTTGGGTGGCGTAGCCTTAACCTTCGGTATTACTGTCATTTTTATATGTGTAGGAGGAATAGTTGGTGGTGGTATCTATGATAAGATAGGGGCTAGAAAAGTTGCTACAGCAGGGGCGATAATATTTGGTACAGGGTTAATCTTATCCAGTACTGCTACACAAATATGGCATCTGTATATATGGTACGGCATGTTAGCTGGTTTGGGGACAGGTTTGATTTATGGCCCTGTATTGGCAACCTGCATAAAATGGTTTCCGGATAAACGAGGTTTAATCAGCGGAATAGCCGTTACGGGTTTTGGTGCCGGGGCAATGATATCAAAACCTATAGTTTTATTTCTTATAGCAAACTATGGGGTAAGTAATACCTTTTTATATTTAGGTATAATATATTTTGTCATACTTTTTGGAGCAGCACAATTGCTGGTTACGCCCCCTGTTGGCTTCAGGCCATGGGACTGGAGACCGCGGGCTGGATCGGTAGCTGCTGAAAATGTGAATTTTACAACTGGAGAGATGGTCAAAACTAAACAGTTCTATTTGATTTGGCTTATGTTTCATTTTGGCTGTATTGCTGGCCTTCTGGTAATCAGTGTAGCGGTAAATATTGGAACGGATTTGGTTAGGCTTGATCCAGTTGTAGCTGCTAATATTGTAGTCGCTATAGCATTGTTTAATTCAATGGGACGAATTTTCTGGGGTGGTTTTTCGGACAAAATTGGCAGGATTCGCGCATTAACAGTAATGTTTAGCTTAATGGCATTAGCAATGTTTCTGATGAGTTATATTGAAATGAATTATGTAAGCTTTTTAGCTTTGGGTTCCCTGGTAGGTTTTTGCTTCGGAGGATTTCTATCAACTTTTCCAGCGCTTACAACAGATTACTTTGGTACTGAAAATATGGGTAAAAACTATGGCGCTGTTATATTTGCCTTTGGTATAGCAGGTATAGTAGGAACTCGTTTAGCCGGTATGTTCGAATTTACTCAAGCATTTACATATGCTTTTATTTTATGCCTGATTGCAGTTGCTATGTCTTTTTTTGTTAAAAAGCCAGGATTAAGGGAGTTGAAAAAAAATGAGATTCCACTTATGAAGCTTGAATCTTCGGCCTGAAATCCGGGAGGGCTCCCCTTGATGCGGTGAACCCTCCCGTTTTTTATCCCTTGTCTATACTATGGAGTGCTTTAAAGAGAAAGTTAAGGAATTTTGGAATTCTGGTCATGGACGAAGTGGTGTCCTGTGACAGAAAACTAACCAGTCTTCCATGATAAACCCCGATAGTTAAAAACCATACTGATCCGCCGTCCTGCAGCCAGTGGGTGGATCAGTATGGTACGTTTTATGGGTTCAAGGATTTTTTTGCGGCCTGTTCTGAATGAAAGGAAAATTTTATGTTCCGGGTTTTTATCGCAGCCACGGCTCAGGGGGCCATTGAAGCTGAGACAGTCCGCTGCCGGGAAAAATTTTCTTTTTTATTGAACGATCCTGATCTGAAGGGGCTATGCCTTACCATCGATCCACTAAGGGAAGGATGGAGCACCCCTTTGCAGACGCATCATTACCGTTCAGGCTGTGCTCCACTGGAAGCCCTGCATGATGCCTGCACTCATCTGCGGCAGGGCCGTATTCATTTTGCCATCATTACCGGCAGCGATTCCCTTAAGACAGGGTATTTACGGGAAGAGAGAAACCGGATGATGCAGATTTACGGCAATCATATTTCTCTTCCCGAGGCTTATACAGCACTGGCAGAGAGCTTTTGCCGGAGACACGATCTCCCTTTGGAAACTTTCAGGGTGCTGCGGAATGCCCTCTTCAACAACTATCGGCGTTCTGCACCCCATGTCCGGATCGATCCCCTGCGAATGGAATCGGTCACCGGTCTTTTCCGGGCGGTGGACTGTGCCAATCCCTTCATGGATTACAGTGGCTGGCTGCTTCTTTGCAGGGAGGATATGCTGGAAATTATCCGGCCTGATGAACCTGCTGTTGAAGTGCTGGGAACGGGTTTGGCCATGACCCGGGGTGACGGACCTGAATATATTGATGAAATTGCAAGCTATTATCATCTGAAAAAGGCCTGCAGCATGGCCAGTGAGCAGGCTGGTTTTGATTTTGCGGAGGTATTTAACTGTAAAAAAGCCTTTATGGAAGCCTATACCTGCTATCCGGTTGTACCCATGGGACTGCTTCTCTCTGCGGGTTTTGTTTCGGATCTTCAGGAAATACCTGTCTGGCTTGCAGAGCACAGATTGACAATGAAGGGAGGAATGAATCTTGACCGGGCACCCTGGAACCTTCCGGCATTAAGAGCACTCATTGATATGAGCCGTAAACTCAAGCAGCATCCTGGCATGATTGGCGGTGTTCATGGTAACGGAGGTCTGGGGGGCAGGCAGGGCTTTGCCATTCTCGGCTGAACTTTTTGCCTGAATCCTGAATCTGTAGCATATTTTTTTGGCAGCCCGTGGTCAAAGTCCATGCAGGACTGATTGTCCTTGCCACAGAGAAAAGCCCTGCGGACACAGTGGCAGACGCAGTGATACCACGGGGTGCTTTCAAGGCTGATGAGGGTGGATCGGGGATAGGTCTGGAGGCACTCCTGTGGTTGCTTTTCCTACATCCAACGTATGGGTCACTCGCCGGGCGAGTATACCGAAAAAGTCGATATTTATGAAAATGATTCTCGACCGAAACCATTTTTGAACCGGACAAAATAAGCCCTGTCGGTGTGTAATCAATTGTTGTAAGGACAAAGTTGGGGTCCTGTGGTTAAGGGGCTTGCATCTGCCGTGTGTATAGGTGTCTATGCAAAAGATGGTTCTTTTTTGCAAAGAGGTTTTAACAACCTGATCTTTTTTGCTTCGGGGCTGTTCATGGCATACCAGAGATCCCAATCCTGTTGTAGGCCCAACCAGAAATCTGCCGACATTCCCAAAACATGAGACAGCCGCAAGGCGGTGTCTGGAGTTACGGAGCGTTTGCCTCTGATGATTTCATTCAGACGTGGATAGGACACCCCCAGATGGTGGGCAAGTACCGTCTGTGTGATATTTAGTGGCTTGATAAATTCCTCCAGCAACATTTCTCCAGGATGTGTCGGTGGGCGGTTTTGAGGCAAACGACGGCCCACATCAATGGTAATCGGTGATTTCAATTTCGCAGGCATGGCCTTCCTCCCATTTAAAACAGATTCTGTACTGCTGATTGATG
>NZ_VDMB01000044.1 GCF_006175995.1 Desulfobotulus mexicanus | reverse complement strand
TGCAGGCGCAGATGTTGCCAAAACCGTGGAAGATCTCAAGGCAAAAGCAGAAGCTGCCATCACTTCTAAAGTGAGCTACAATAAGATCGGTGGTAAGACCATCATGGATCTTTATGAAGCACCCTTCTGGAAGGATATTCTCTTCGGCTGCATCAACTGTGGTACCTGTACCTATGCCTGCCCCACCTGCTGGTGTTTTGACATTCAGGATGAGGTTAAGGGTACTGAAGGTGTACGTGTCCGCAACTGGGATTCATGCATGACGGCCCTTTTCACCCATCATGCATCCGGGCATAACCCCCGTGAACATGAATGGGAGCGTACCCGCCAGCGTTTTATGCACAAACTGAAATATTTTCTGGACAAGTACGATGCGGGCCTGATGTGTGTGGGCTGCGGTCGCTGCGTGGAGCAGTGCCCTGCCAATATCGACATCCGGACGGTGTGCAACACCATGAACGATTAATAAATCGGCCACGTGGCAGGGGGCAGGCACAAAGGGCCTGCCCTTTGCCCCCTGCATATAGCAGCATAAGGAGATAAGAAGGTGAGAAATCCCAATCCATATGAGCCGTATCCCGTCCGCATAGACGACATCACGGTGGAGACGGAAGAYAAGAGCTTGAAGACCTTCAAGTTCGTTTTTCTGAATCCYGAGCATGAAGAGATGTTTGCCTACAAGGCGGGTCAGTTTGCAGAGCTTTCCATTCCGGGTCAGGGCGAAATACCCATTGGTATTGCGTCCAGCCCCACGGAAAAGGGCTTTGTAAAATTTACGGTATTTAAAACCGGCAAAGTGACAAGCTAYCTGCACTCCATGCAGGTGGGCGATATMATGGGTCTTCGTGGTCCCATGGGGAACTGGTATCCCTGGGAAATCCTTGAGGGAAAGAACATTTTGATCGTGGGCGGTGGTTTTGCTTTCACGACCCTGCGGTCTTCCATCAAGATGATGCTGGATAACCGGGATAAGTTCGGCAAGATCGATGTTGTTTATGGTGCCCGTGCGCCCGGTATGCTTCTTTACATGGACGATCTCCGTGAATGGGAAGCTCAGGGCAAAATCAACATGCACATCACCGTAGATAAAACCGATGATCCCAACTGGAAGTATCATCAGGGCTTTATTCCTCCGGTTGCGGAAAAGGTTGCACCTCCGGCCAGCGATGACACCTACGCCATTGTCTGCGGTCCTCCCATGATGATCAAGTTTACCCTGCCCGTGCTGGACAAACTGGGCTATAAGCATGACCACATCATCATGAGCCTTGAAAACCGCATGAAGTGCGGTATCGGCATGTGCGGTCGCTGCAATATCGGTAAAGAGCTGGTGTGTAAAGACGGTCCAGTATTTACCCTGGATCAGCTCAATCAGATGCCTAAGGAATATTGATATTAGTATCTGAATGTACAGTTCTGTCTGATATAAGGTTAAAAATATGCGGCCGCTTCTCCACCCATGGCGGAGCGGTCGTTTTTTTATGCTGGAAATCGCTTTGTTTCAGGTAGTGGATGTTTGCAAAAGTTTGACACCCCTTAAGGAATGATGTAAATACATCTTGCTTATTGACAAGCCGTGCTTGTTTCGTTAGGTAGGTACGCTAAGAAAAAGTTAAGGATATAACGGGACTCCCCCATAAAGATGATATCTTAATTACAGGAGGTTTTTAGAAAATGGCAGAAATAGAATTCAAAGGGAAAAAGTTTGTTGTGGATGAGGATGGCTTTCTTGAAGATTTCAACACCTATACCGAAGAATGGGTTGAACACTGCATGAAAGAAGAAGGCATTGATGTACTGACCGACGAGCACTGGGGCGTTATCAACATCCTTCAGGATTACTACAAGAAGAACGGTATTGCTCCCATGGTACGTGTTCTTTCCAAGCTTACCGGCTTCAAACTGAAGCACATCTATGAGCTTTTCCCCTCAGGCCCTGGCAAGGGAGCCTGTAAAATGGCTGGCCTTCCCAAGCCTACCGGCTGCGTTTAATCTACGCTGCTGGGAAAATGAGTTTATGATAAAAAGGTCCTGCCATGGCAGGGCCTTTTTTTTACCGTTTCCATGAGTTGCGGGGAAAAGTTCTATGTATATTAAAGTTCAGTCTTCCACACGAAAAGAACTTGTGGATATCACAGCGCGGGTACAGGAGTTTGTGACAGCTTCCGGAATGGAATGGGGGCTTTGTCATATTTTTGTGCCCCACACCACAGCAGCCATTACCCTCAATGAAAATGCCGACCCGGATGTTCAGGAAGACATGATCAGAACCCTTTCCCGCCTTGTTCCCGTGGATCCGGATTACAGGCATATTGAGGGCAATTCCGATGCCCATGTAAAGGCTTCGCTGATTGGTGCTTCGGAGCTGGTGGCTGTACGGGATGGACGTCTGGATCTTGGTCGCTGGCAGGCCATTTATCTGTGGGAATTTGACGGACCCCGGAGGCGCGAGGTGAGAATCATGCTGATGCCCCAGCAGGAAAGGGGACTTTAAATCATGGATGATCTGGATAAAAAGCTTTTGAACAGTATACAGTCAGGTTTTCCCATTTGTTCCAGGCCCTATGGTGCCATTGGAGAAATGCTGGATATGGGCGAGACCGAGGTGCTGGAGCGATTGAAGAAGCTCAAAGAGTCCGGTATTATCCGTCGAATAGGGGGCAATTTCGGGCCGGAGAATCTTGGGTATTTTTCCACCCTTTGTGCCGCAAAGGTGCCGGAGGATAAGCTGGAAGCCTTTACGGAGACAGTGAATTCTTACCCCGGTGTCACCCATAATTATATCCGGGAAAATGACTGGAATGTGTGGTTTACCTTTATCGAGCCTTCACGGGAGATCATTGCCAGTAATCTGGAAGAGATAGCAGATAAAACCGGAGTAAGGGAAATCCTTAATCTGCCCGCCACCCATGTTTTTAAAATCCGTGCAAAGTTTGCCCTATAATACCGATGATTAATTCCGGAATCTCTCTGCCGGATAAAGACGGCATCATCACAGGTCTGGCCCTTGCTCCGCAGTTTATGGGGGATGTTCAAAATAACCTTGCTACTTTAAAGCTTTTTTGTGAAAGGGCATCTCGGGCCGGTGTTGAAGTCCTTCTTCTGCCCGAAATGAACCTTACGGGATACCCGACCCGCAAAGAAGATCTTGAGCGATGTGCCCTTGGTCTTGAAGAGGCCATTTCCATCATGGTCCCCCTTGCCAGCCGGTGGGACCTTGTGCTGGTGGCGGGTTTTGTGGAAAGGTCAGAAAAACGTTTTTTTGTAACCCAGCTTGCACTGGGGCCTGAAGGACTGCTTGCCCTTTACAGGAAAATTCATTTAGGTCCGCCGGAGAGACCTCTGTACTGTGCGGGAGATCAGACCGCATCTTTTATGTTCAAGGGAATACATTTTGCCATAGCCCTCTGCTATGATGCCCATTTCCCTGAGCTTTTTTCCCACCTTGCCAGTCAGGGTGTGGATGTATTTCTTATACCCCATGCTTCTCCCAGAACTACTCCCCAGGAAAAAAAATCCTCATGGCTGCGTCATCTCCCTGCCCGTGCCTTTGATACGGGAAGCTATGTTTTGGCAGTAAATCCCCTTGGTCCCGATGGAGCAGGAAAAAGTTTTCCTGGTCTTGCCCTGGGTCTTGGTCCTGACGGCCGTATTTTCGGTGAGCTTGGCACAGAAAAACCCGATCTTCTGGTACTGAATCTTCATGCAGAACGGGTGAAAGCCCTGCGATCCCATCCCATGACAGCCTTCCATCTGGCAAGAAGGCCTGAGCTTTATGGAAAGTGGATGCAGGTGTAGTGCGACCTTTACGGGTGCCCGCCAACAATCGTAAAATCTGGCCATGTAATTTCCATGGATTAAAGTTCCTGTCGCTGAAAGACAGTGGTAATCAGAAAAAAATGTGGTGACTGTTCAGCACAATTAATCAGGTGCATAGACAACCGGACCATTTGTTTGTGACGCACTCCGGCACTCAAGCTTGCAAACGCCCATTGTTTTCATAGCAGGCTTTGGGTTTATGGCTTGAGTGCCGGAATCCGAAACGATTGCAATGTCACTCACAAACAGCCCGATTGTCTTTTGTTCTTCCTAAGAAATTACACTAAAAATAAATAGTCATAATCTATCCGTGTCATTGATCCTATCAGGATTATCTGTTTGACTCCCGCCTCTTTACCTTTCTATAAGACACAATCAAAATTTTCAGTAATGAGTCTCATTGATAAACTCTATTGATAAATGAAGAAGCCGGAATCCACCTCTGCAGATTTTCAAAATTCAGGATAAAAATGAGGAGGAATTCATGGAATATCGATGTCTTTTTGGAAGTGAAGGGAGGAAGAACAGATGACAGCTGAAGCGGTACGCGTGGGCGGTGCTGGCGGGGAGATCTGCAGGATGGCAAGGGAAATGGTTCCGGACGGGAATCTTAATGCCTGCCTTACCTGTGGTACCTGTTCCAGTGGCTGTCCCGCCACAGGACAGCTTGACATGGACCCGCGGAAGTTTCTCCGCATGGCCGTGCTGGGTATGGACGAGGCGCTGGACAAACACCCCTGGGCCTGGGTCTGCACCATGTGCAGGCGGTGTTATGATGTTTGTCCCATGAAGATCAACATTCCGGCACTCATCTTTGAGATCCGCGCCCGTTGGCCCGAGGAAGATCAACCCAAAAACGTCCGGGAATCCTGCAGATTGCATGTGAAATCCCGTGGCGGCGCCATGGGAGTTCCCTTCGAGGATTTTAAGTTCACGGTGGATGATCTGGCGGAAGAATGTCGGGAGCAGCCGGGCTTTGAGGAGCTTCAGGCTCCCATTGACAAGCCGGGCGCCATGTATGCCCTGAACCAGAACTCAAGGGAACCCGTGGTGGAGCCAGATGAGCTTTTGCCTCTCTGGAAGATCCTCCACACCGTGGGCGCGGACTGGACCTATTATTCAGAAATGTGGGCCGGTGAGAACTACTGCATGTTTGTGGCGGACAACAAATCCTGGGAATATATCGTCCGTGCCCAGGTGGAACACCTGAACAAACTGGGTGTGAAGTATTTTGTGAACACCGAATGCGGACATTCCTTTTTTGCCGTCTATGCGGCCCTCAGAAAGTTCAATATCCAGGCCAATTTTGAGTTTATCTCCATCATTCAGCTCTATGCCAAATGGATACGGGAAGGGAAACTCCCTGTCAATTCAGACTGGAACAAGGAGCTGGGTATCAAGTTCACCATCCAGGATCCCTGTAATATCATCCGCAAATCTTTGGGCGATGTCATGGCCGAAGACCTGCGGTTTATCGTTAAGACTGCCGTGGGTGAAGAAAACTTCATTGATATGGTCCCCAACGGGTCCAATAACTACTGCTGCGGCGGTGGGGGCGGAGCACTTCAGGCAGGCTTCACGGAACAGCGTCGGGCCTATGGTAAAATCAAGTTTGACCAGATTGATAAAACCGATGCCGCCTATGTGATAACACCCTGTCACAACTGCCATGCTCAGGTAGAAGACATAGGCCATCATTTCGGCGGGAAGTATCACACAGTGCATTTGTGGACCATTCTCTGTCTTTCCATGGGGATTCTCGGTGAAAACGAACGGACCTATCTGGGACCGGACCTTGCGGATTTTGGTCTGTAATTTCCCTGAGCCATCAGGCGTGAGGAGGAGTAAAAAAAGATGTCAGAAAAAACCATAGGATCAGTTCTGATCGCCGGCGGCGGGATTGCCGCCATCCAGGCGGCGCTGGATCTGGCCGATTCCGGCTATTATGTCTATATGGTGGAAAAATCGCCATCCATCGGCGGGGTCATGGCCCAGCTGGACAAGACCTTTCCCACCAATGACTGCTCCATGTGCATCATGAGCCCCAAGCTTGTGGAAGTGGGGCGGCACATCAATATTGAGCTGGTGACCCTGGCAGAGATCAAGGATATCAAAGGCGAGGCTGGTAACTTTGAGGTGGAGGTTTTCCAGAAGGCCCGCTACGTGGACATGGATAAGTGCATTGGCTGCGGAGCCTGCATGGAAAAATGTCCCAAAAAGGTGGCGGATGAGTACAATATGGGCCTTGATAAGCGCAAGGCCATCTATGTGCCCTATCCCCAGGCAGTGCCCCTCAAGTATGCTATAGACCCAGCCAACTGCATTAAAATCACCAAAGATAAATGTGGTAACTGTGAGAAGATTTGCCCCGCAGATGCCATCAATTTCAAGGATACGGATAAAACCTTTAGTCTGAATGTGGGTTCCGTCATTCTGGCCACGGGCTTTTCTGCCTACAATCCTTCGGGTAAGGATTTCCTCAACTATGACCGCAGCAAGGATGTGGTCACCTCTCTGGAGTTCGAGCGGCTTCTTTCCGCATCCGGTCCCTTTCAGGGCCATGTGGTACGTTTGTCCGACAAGGAACATCCCCATAAAATTGCCTGGCTGCAGTGCGTGGGTTCCAGGGATGTGAATACCTGTAAAAACGGTCACTGCTCTTCGGTCTGCTGCATGTATGCCATCAAGCAGGCCATCATTGCCAAGGAGCATGATCCGGAGCTGGAAACCAAAATTTTCTATATGGATATGCGTACCCACGGCAAGGGCTTTGAGGACTGCTATAATCAGGCCAAGGAGAACTACGGTGTCAAGTTCCAGCGCTGCCGGGTGCATACGGTTTATGGAAACCCGGACGGTCCCGGTCAGGTTCTGGAATACATTGACGAGAACAACCAGCGGGTAACGGAAGTCTATGACATCGTAGTTCTTTCCGTTGGGATGGAAATAAATGATGAAGTTCGGGCCAATGCAGCAAATATGGGCATTGAGCTGACCGAAGGCGGTTTCGTTAAAACTTCCACCTTCAAACCTGTCAGCACTTCCAGGGAAGGGGTTTATGTCTGCGGTGCCTTCCAGGGTCCCAAAGATATTCCCCAGTCCGTTGTGGAGGCAGGTGCTGCGGCCCTCAATGCCGGAGCAGGACTTGTATCAGCACGAAACACCCTGACCCGCACCGTGGAAAAGGTGCAGGAAGATGATATCCGGGGAGATCGTCCCCGCATCGGTGTCTTTGTCTGCCACTGTGGGACTAACATTGCAGGGGTCATTGATGTGGAGGCGGTGCGGGATTATGCCGCAGGCCTTCCCAATGTGGAGTATGTCAATAACAACATGTATGCCTGCTCCCAGGATACCCAGGACGGCATGGTTAAGGTGATCAGGGAAAAGGGCTTAAACCGCATTGTTGTGGCGGCCTGCAGTCCCAGAACCCACGATCCCCTTTTTCAGGAAACCCTCATCAATGCAGGCTTGAATAAATACCTCTTTGAAATGGTGAACATCCGCAACCACGGCTCCTGGGTACACAAGGATCAGCCTGCGGAAGCCACCCTGAAAGCCAAAGAGCAGGTCCGTATGGCTGTGGCCAAGGTGGCCCTGTTCGAGCCTCTCTCCGAAGCCACCCTTGAAATAGACCAGAACGTACTGGTTATTGGCGGCGGGATTTCCGGCATGGCTGCTGCAAGGGCCCTTTCTACCCAGGGCTATCATGTGACTCTGGTGGAGCGGGACAAGGTTCTGGGCGGTCAGGCAAGAAATCTTTATGTCACGGGCAAGGGCGAGTCCATTGAAGAAGGCCTTGCCGACATGGTCAACAGCGTGGCTGTGGATGAGAAAATTGATGTCCTGCTGGAGTCCGGCCTTAAAAATGTGGAAGGTTTTGTGGGTAACTTTGTCAGCACCATTGAGACAAAAGGCAGTGAAAAGGAAATCCGCCATGGTGTTACCATCATTGCCACGGGGGCTGAGGAATATAAGCCAACGGAATACCTCTACGGCAGCTCTGATATGGTGGTGACGGGTCAGGAGCTGGATGGACTCATGAAGAGCCATGATGCAAAGGTGGAGAAGGCGGAAACTGCTGTCTTCATCCAGTGTGTGGGTTCCCGTGAGCCGGGCCGGACTTACTGCTCCCGCATCTGCTGCACCCATACCATGGTGAGCGCCCTTCACCTGAAGGAGAAAAAGCCGGACATGGATGTCTTTGTCCTGTACCGGGATATCCGTACCTATGGTGAGAAGGAAGCCCTTTACAAGAAGGCCAGGGAAAAGGGTGTTATTTTTGTCCGTTACTCCCTTGATGCCAAACCCCTTGTAAAAGAAGCCGAAGGCAGACTGCTGGTTCGTGTTTACGATCCCATCATTCAGAGGTCCCTTGAGCTTGCGGCGGATCTTCTGGTGCTGGCATCTGCGGTGAAACCCTACAAGGATGAGCGTTTGGCCCAGTTCTTTAAGGTTCCCCTCAACGATGACGGCTTCTTTGTGGAAGCCCATGTGAAGCTGGCCCCCAGTGATTTTGCAACAGACGGGGTCTTCCTTGCGGGCCTTGCCCATTATCCCAAGCCCATTGACGAAGCCATTGCCCAGGCCCAGGCGGCCGCAGCACGGGCGACAGGTCTCCTTGCCAGAAAGACCATCAATACCTCTGGTCAGGTGGCCTATGTGAATCAGGAGCTCTGCTCCGGGTGCAGTGTCTGTGTGGCGGTCTGCCCCTACAACTCTCCGGGTATGATTCTGGAAGGGCCGAGGGCTGGCAAGGCTGAAATCAACCCCGTTCTCTGTAAGGGTTGCGGAGCCTGTGTGGCATCCTGCCGCTCCGGTGCCTTGAATCTTAAAGGCTTTGAGGAAGGGCAGATTATGGCCATGATTGATGCGGCCTGATTGAAGGATAGGTTTAGACTGGTGGAAGATGGATATTTTTTCTCATCTCTTTCTGGGTTTATCTTTATCCATAAGGACAGTGGAAAGTGGGAAGGAGTATTTGAAGCGAATGGTAAGGTACAGCCCTTGTTTTTCTCCCCTCTCCCTCTGGGAGAGGGGCCGGGGGTGAGGGCTTAAAGCCTTGAAAAAGTATATCGCCCACTGGTTTTATTTCAAAGAATTTTAAAGTGCTGTAAAGCCAATCGGATCAGCTGAACAGTTATATTTCAAGAATCATTTGCACCTTAACTAAAGGTGCAGGGAGGCTTCCTATGCAGGAGTTTGAACCTAAAATCATTACCTTTCTGTGCAACTGGTGCACCTACGGAGCCGCAGACCTTGCGGGCGTGAGCCGTTTTCAGTATCCGGCCAACATGCGTATCATCCGTCTGCCCTGTTCCGGAAGGGTTTCGCCCAAGATGGTCCTTTCCGCATTCCGCAATGGGGCGGACGGAGTATGGATTTCCGGCTGTCACCCCGGTGACTGTCATTACATCACCGGTAATTATTATGCCCGCCGTAAATTTACCCTGCTGAAGGAAATGCTGGAGCATACCGGCCTTGAACCGGGTCGTATCCAGTTTTCATGGATTTCTTCGGCAGAAGGCGTGAAGTTTGCCGATGTGGCCCGCACCGTGATTTCCGAGGTGAAGGCCCTTGGTCCTGCCAAAGGTATGGCAAAGGAGTTTATCATGAGTCAGGAGGTGGCGTAGATGGCTGATGTCGCCCTGAAAATAAGAGAGATTGCCAGAGATCTTCTCGAATCAGAGAAGGTTGATGTGGTGATCGGCTTCAAAAAGGGAACGCTTCCCGTCATGAGTGAGCCGACCATCATTCGTAAGGCATCGGATACAAAGGATCTGATCTGGGACGCCACCTGCCGTCTCAATTTGTGCAATTATTTAACGGGTCGCAAGGACCGGATCGGTATCATTGCCAAGGGCTGTGATGCGCGTAACATTGTGGGCCACATAGTTGAAAATAAGATCAAGCGTGATCAGCTTGTGATCATCGGTGTACCCTGCACTGGCATGGCGGATAAAAAAGCCCTTTCCGATCTTGCAGGCGGCGAAGTAACGGCCTACAGCGAGGCCGGTGATCAGATTACGGTAAAGGGTCCTGCCGGAGAAAAGACCGTCAACAAGGCGGATGTTCTCCAGTCCAACTGCAGCACCTGCATCAAGCGCAACCCTGTAATCTTTGATGAGATGGCAGGGGAGCCTGTGGAAGAGCTTGTCCCTGAAAATCGCTTTGCCGACGTGGAAGCCATAGCTTCCATGGATGCGGGTACCAAATGGGCGCACTTTGAGGAGCTTCTTTCCGGCTGCACCCGCTGCTATGCCTGCAAGAACGCCTGTCCCTTATGCTATTGTCCCACCTGTTTTGTGGACGAATCCCGTCCCCAGTGGGTAGGTAAGGGAACTGACCCCATGGATATTCGCACCTACCACTTCCTGCGGGCCTACCATTGTGCAGGACGTTGTACGGATTGTGGTGCCTGTGAGTCGGCTTGTCCCA
>NZ_VDMB01000043.1 GCF_006175995.1 Desulfobotulus mexicanus | reverse complement strand
CGTAGGCCGTAACCCTTTCATAGATATAAATATCTCCATTCGCACGCTTTTCACGTCGTTCACCGATGTGAGTTTTTCCTGTTATTGGTTTAGCCATGCGTAAATCCTTCTTTAAAGTGTACGCATAACTATAATGCGCACACGTAAAAAAAGCAAGAAAAAAGCACGGTTTTTCAACTAAACCGTGCTTTTTTCTTGCTTTTTGGGCTTAGAATGTACGCTTTATCCGATTTTCAGGATTCGCCTGCTCAATGGGTTTGTCTATCTTGTTGCAATCATGGACTGGTATAGCCGCAAGGTTCTGAGCTACAGAATCAGCAATACCATGGATACTGCATTTTGTGTCGATTGCCTTGAAGAATGTTTAAGAAATCATGGGAAACCAGAAATTTTCAATAGTGACCAGGGTTCACAGTTCACAAGCCTTCAATTTACAGGAATTTTGAACCGGGAAGACATTACAATCAGTATGGATGGACGCGGTCGGGCATTTGATAATATTTTCGTTGAAAGACTCTGGAGAAATGTCAAGTATGAGGATGTTTATCTGAAAGATTACAGAACCATACCTGAATTGACTCTTGGCCTGAAAGCGTATTTTACATTGTATAACGGAGAACGGCCTCATAAGGGTCTGAGGGATAAGATTCCAGATGATGTATACAGAACCGGTGAAGGCGGCGGAGCAATGATCATTGATAAGTTTTCTCAAACAGTGGGTGCCCCCCCTGGTAAAATAGGGCCAGGGGGAACACCCACTGAAAAAACCAATCCGGGACAGCCTGATCCTGTCGAGGATATAATTGAGTGTGTAGCTTAAATTCATGGACTTTTAGTCTTGACTTAGGGGTCCACCTTAAACAACAACGTTTTGATGTTGTTTATAAAACTATCAGAGTGGGTGAATATATTCCTGACCTTATTGTTTTTGAACAGATCATAGTTGACACAAAAACCATTGAAAATATACAACACACCCAAATATTAAACTACCTTAGAATTACAAACTTGAGAGTGGGCCTGATTCTCAATTTCAAAAAACCAAAGCTTGAATGGCAAAGGATTGTATTATGAATTTTATTTGTGTCCATTCGTGTTTATTCGTGGTTCCAAAAAAATGAAAAGCTGGAGAGATGCCACAGAGAATGAAATTGATATTCAAAAAAATTTATATCCTGTCTCCATGCACAAAAAAACGCAGCTCAGAACCCGTGACCGTACTGCGGCCCGTATAGAAAAAAGTGAGAATCCAGAGAAGAAAAAGTCCTGTCAATACTTCCGGTGTCCAGAGCAGAGCCAGCCCGGCCTTAAGGTCCGGCACGAAGACCATCTTCTCAGAAAAAACAGGCAGTTTCAGGCATAAAAAGATATAGGGAAGCGTGGAAAGGGCCATGATCTGATAGGCAGAAAAAACCTGCTCTCCCCTGTAATCCGCCCGCAGGAATTCGGAAAGCACACGCCAGATCTGGGTACCACCAAGACACAGAAAGACTGTCCACAGGGGCTTTCCGCCAAGAAAAAATCCAAGACCTGCGAGACAAAGGAAGATATGGATAAAGAGGGTGAGGGCCTGAACCGGCAGGACAGCTTCTCCGTCCAGCTGATGGGCATAGCTGATTTTTTTGGTTTTCCCATGAAAAATGATGGCCATGGGCTTAAAAAAACGGGCCTTTTCAGGAGAAAGACTGCGTATGGGTTTTCCATAGCAGCAGCCGAAACTCAGGCAGGCAAGTCTTCCCATGCCTTCCCCGCAGGTATAGGCCAGGGCCATGGCAGCCAGTGCGGAAACCGCCGGAATTGAAGGATACCCGTAACGGGTAATCAGCATATTCACGCCAACCAGAACCCATGGAGCCAGAAGAATTCCCAAAAAGGAAGCTCCGCCAACGGTAAAGGTATGCCGCTTGCCCTCAACAATCCTTGCAATCCAGCGGGATGCGGGAACACAGATACAAAGCAGCACCATGGCAGTGAGACCGCAGGCCCACAAAGGCGCTCCCGATGCCCGGAGGAGAACAAGGCCCAGAGCCGTACCCAGCACATAGGCCGATGCGCTCAACAATCCATACCAGGTAAGGTTCATGCCCTTCCATGATCCATTTTCAAGGTGTTGTATAGGAAAGGCGGCCAGCATCTGGTACTTCTCCGATGGCAGACAGCGCACCCCCCAGATGGCAGGAACCAGCAGGACAAAGGCCAGAACAAGCATAAAAAACAATGAAAACATGAATCTTCCTTTCGACATTCAATAAAAGCCTCTACCACCCTCCGCGGGGACGGGGAGAAAAACAGACCTACGCCTGTAAACCCCTTCCTATACTTTCCCTCACCTTCACCTCAGTTTCCACAAGGCTTAAGCCAAAGCCTTTGCTGAAACAGCTTGGTACATCCCTGCGCAGGCTGTTGGAGACAAGATCCCTGTCAAATTTCATACGATCCTTTTCAAACAAAAGAACAACGGTGGAACTGCCCGGATAAAACAGGCTTTTTGGCCATCCCCTATGGACAAACATGCCGCGAAGAAGGGCTTTTGGATTATCGTAAGCCCTTTCGCTACAGGCCTGACGGATGCCACCGATCATGAGGGCCACCACTTCGGCCATGGCCACAAGACCCATCCCGCTGCCACCGGGTACATCGGTGTTGATGAGGGTAATGAGCCTGCGGTTCCGGGAAAAGGGACTGACCTCCCGCACCACGGCATCGGGATGGCAGGCATGGCAGCGCCCGTCCGTCATGAATATTTCCTCCACCCGTCCGCTGACCGGTACATGGTTGTAATGGTATTTATCCGGCGTGAGGCGGAATACGGCGGCCTTCCCGTCCAAAAAAACAGCATGCCATGGCCGGTTTCCGCAAAGCTCCGGCAAGTCAAAAAATTTACCCTTCACGGGAATCAGGGCCGATGGAGAAAGATTCAGGGGCAGCATGCGGCTGTCCGAAGGCGAAACAATGACAAAAGGATCTTTTTCCATGGGCCTGTATCTTTCATAGAAAATCTTTCTTTCAAAAAGTGCTCTGGGGCTGCAAAGGGAGGCCGGTTCAAGACATTCTTCCATATTTATTTCAAGATCCCGGATCATCTGCCCAAGCCTTTTTGGCGATGAAAAGGGAAGGTCATAGTTCACGGCCCCCAGAATGCGGCTTGCCACAGGGGAGGTGAAGGCAGAAAAGAGCCACGGGGCATTTTCCCGGACTTCATGGTAGAGAAAACGCACCAGAGGATCGGCAAAGAATTTTTCCTTCATTTTCTTTCCCGTATGGCGTTCCAGATAGTGGTGGGAAAAACTCATGGAGAAGCCTCAAAGTGTTTTTTGTCGTTGTATGTGGAAAGAATAAGGAGCTGAATCAGGGACAGCCTCTCTTTGGATGTAAAAAGACTTATGCCCTGCCTGCGGTTCAGGGAAGCAATGATGCCGGAAATGCTCCCTTTACGGGTGATGGAGGCCAGAGCATCCCTTGAGGCGGCATCCCTGAACAAGGCCCAGTTTTCAAGGCGGGACAGATCTTCTGCAAAATAGCGGACAGCTTCACGTATATGGGCCTCTTTCAGCCGGGTGCGATAGCAGGTTTCCGCAGCACGGTTAAAAACTTCCGCAGGCTGTTTTTCCGGCCTCTTCCCTCCCGTCTCTTCCTGAATGAGAGCCTGAAGCCTCGCAGAAGCAGAAAATCCCGGATGGACAAGGCGCATGCGGAGATCTTCCATCAGATCCGCTGCACCATGGGCCTCGATCAGGGCGGCCCCGTCCTGCATGATTTTTTCATGGAAGGCTGTCATCAGGGATGGAAGGGGAACCCTGAGATAGCCGGGATAACGGCGGCTCATGCGGGTTTCCCTGATGAGGGGAAAAAGATCCTTAAGAAAAAGATTGGGCGTATCGGAACGGAAATACACCGTGGGCAACCCTATGGCCGCAGCAAAGATCACTTGCCTTCGCTCACTTTCCACAAAGGGCGTATCCGGAATGTCCGAATGGCCGTACCTCCCGGAAAGAAGGTATTGAAAACCCAGAGCCGTGATCAGGGCCTGCAGCCGGGCGGCTTTGCCCATGTCGTGGCCGATGGCGGGAAAGGTGCTGTACAGGCGGCCTTCAAATCCGGAAAAACCCATTTTATCAAAGGGCCTGATGCGATAGGGAAGGTACATGGACATGCGCGGATCAAAGGCCCCGGAATCTCCAAGATCCTTCAGCAGAAGTTCCTGATTGCCGGGGCTTCCGTCCAGCGCAGGAGAACTGGGCGTACTGAGCAGGGCCACGGGATAATCCAGAAGCCTGAAATCCGGTACAAGATCCCCCTTGAATCGGAATGCCTTACGGATATTTCTGTCCAGCCATGGCGGTCCGAAGGGTGTAAGGGATCTGCCTGCAATATGATTTTTTGCCTTTTTCTTCCAGCGCCGCCAGATCATGCGCAGGTGGGTGAAGTCCAGCTCATGGGGAAGAAAACCCAGAACCTGCTCAGGATGAAAATCCTCAAAATCCAGGCGGTAGGGCGTTGCGGAATAGGTTCCTACGAAAAGGGGCAGAAAATGCTCTGTTATTTTGGTGATGAAATCACCCATCCATTTTTCATCCCTTTGGCCAAGGGGTGCGGCGGGATCGGCCATGAGCCGGGAGAGCCTGCGGCTGCCCATGGAAATGTGGGTACCGTTGTTGGCAAGGCAGATGTTGGATGTATTGGGCAAAACCACAAGATTTCTTGTAATGATGCCGCATTCCTTGAGCTTTTTAACGGCATTGAGCTGACTGCGGGAAAGCACCTCATGGCAGAGTCCCATATATCCTTTTTTGGATTCGCCCTGATCCCAGCCCGAAAGGCAGGGATTCATGAAAAGTTCCCGGTAAAAACCATCGGAAATCATATCATTCAGGGCTTTCTGCCTTAGGGGCGGATGGGAGGCAAAATACAAGGCCGCCTTCTGTCCCGTTTCCAGAAGTCCGAAGGCCTCATTGGCATGGGCCAGAAGAAGCTGGCACAAAAAAAAGCGTTTCAGGGTTTCTCCCGCAATGGCATCTGCCGCACCCTTGCCCGAAGTGAGGTTAACGGGATGAAAGGAAAGAACTTCCGGTGAGGTATTATCGCATAAAAAATGATCCATCATTTTGCTGGCCGTAACCTTCAGAATGGGATGCATATCCGGTGATCCGCCGATGATATCTGCCAGGGACAGCTTGAGCAAATAGCTGACGGGAACTCTTATCCATGTTTCTTGATTATGGATGAAGACAAACTGGTGGGTGTCGCTACGCAGAGGGCTGTCGCTTTTTTTCTTATCTGCCCGCAGATCCATGTGAAAAAGGTGCAGGGCATAGGCGGAAAGTTTTTTTTCAGGAAAACGAACCCAGGAATTTTCCCATATCTGATCCCTGTTGTCCGAAAGAAACCTTTTCATGCTTTCGGCATGTTCTTCCGGAAGCTCCCCTGAAAGACTTCTTTTCAGGATATTTTTAAAGAAGTTGGAATCACGGATCATGCAGGGCAGATCCACGTCTTCAGCGCTTCCTTCCACCAGAGCCTGAAACTCATTTTCCACGCCACAGGTAATATCGCCCGCAGCAAAGGGCTGAAACGCTGTAAGGTTTTCATCTCCGGGGGGAATTTCAAGGCGCTGGCGAAGGGCTTCAGGGGAAAGGTCTCCGGCGGTTTTTTCCATAAAAAGGCCGGGGGGATTCTTGAGGCAGGACAAAGGAACCTCCGTTCATGAAGATGGGTCAGAACTGCATCACCTCATCTTTTACACCTCCTTCATTGGTCTTTAATGAAATTTTCATGGCTTTTCTGTTATGATGGTCTTCCTGAAATTTTCAACTTGAACTGAAATCATTAAAAAAATATAATGAATACAAAAAGGAGGATCGGCACATGACAGAATCCGCTGAAAAGATATACGAGCAGGCCCTTAATCTTCCAATCGATGACCGCCTGCTACTCATAGACAAATTGCTTATCAGCACCAACTTATCGGCCCGGTCCGATATTGATCAGGCATGGTCTGAAGAAGTCGAGCGAAGATCTCAGGAGTTAAAACGTGGGGAAGCAAAGCTCATTCCCGGCGAAGAAGTATTTGAAAAAATAAAGAAAAGATTTGCACAATGAAATATGGTTTTCATGAAGCTGCTGAAAGAGAGTTCTTTGCTGCAATTGAATACTATGAAACTCCCCGCCCTACCCTGCCAGAAATTCATGCCGCTGGAAGATCTGCCTTCTCATACACATCTGCATTTTCTCCGGAAAACATTTTATCAAGGGCATTTTCCCATGAATATTCAAGCCGAGCAGCTTTATACAGGATGTTTTCCATGGAGAATATCTCCCTCCTGAACCGCCTGCTCCATGTCAAAGAGCTCTTCGTCTGCCAAAAACTCAAAAAAAGCCGCTCTTTTTCTAACTGAAAGCCTGCCATTATTCTGAAGGCAGAGCTGAATAAACAAATCCATCAGGCGATCAGGCATGTCAATGATCTCCCGCAAAGCCTTTCTTACTTGATCATGGCTGGCAAGAAAACGGAGCTCTTCTGCAAGCTCTTTATCGATGGTTCCAATTATAAAAAGGATGGGGCAAAACCTTTAAAGAAAAAAGGCTCTACAGTTCTTGAAAAACCGTAAAGCCTTTCTTTTATCAACAAGTTCCCTGCCTCTTTTGAATTCATGGAAAATCCAGCTCTTGCTGGCAAAAAACCAAAATCACTGTCCGCCGCGCACGAGGCGCACCCGGTATGCGTAGCTCTTGTAGTTGCCGTAGACATGGCGGTAGCTGAAACTGAGGTACCACGCATAGTCGCTGTCGTAGGCATAGGGCGAGGAAGACCAGAACCCATAAACACCAGGAAAAATATTTTGATCATATGGAGCAAGAGTTTTCAGCTCATCAATGGTCGGAACCCGAAATCCAGCCGAAGCTGTTATCCGCATTGCATAATCCCAGGGTCCTTCCCAGGCTGTTCCGCTACAGCCTGAACCTGTCCAGCTCTGACCATGGGGACAGCGCTGCCATTCAAGCCGTGTATTATTGTCACGGACAATGGAACCATTGCTTCCTTCCACCTCCTGAAACCGGGTATTTCCTGCCTGAACAACTCCAGCAGAACAGTAAAACATCAGTAGTCCCATGACAATCAGCAGATTTTTTTTAAAACACCCCTTCATCTGAACCCGTTTTTCTTTCATGGTCTTTTCCTTTCTTAAAATGTCTCTTCAATGCTTCCCTTCACCATAAAACCTTTTGATTCTGACCTTTAAAAAAGAGTTTCATGGATCATGCAAACTGGCAGAACAATTCTTATACAACAACCTATAGCAACAAACATACCAAGATGATACTTGCTTATCTACACAGGCAGCAGGCTTAGAAAAAACGGTAAGCGCCACCTTGTTTCCGCCAACAAAACGGTCACATGCCAATAACTTTGCCATGGTAAGGTCTCGGACCCCATCACAGCCTGACAGCAAAGGGGCCTGCAAAGCATGGCTGATTCAGGGTGGGCATCGAATATTCCTATGGCTCGATGATATTGTGGGATGCAACCCTTGAAGAATCAGGTCTTACCTCTACACTCTCTGCCCGTGGGCATATGAAAACGAATCGGAAGATAGAGAATGGCGTAAACCAGTACAAAAATCCATTCCCTTTTCCCCAACCCAAAAATCTCCACCAGAACGGTAGCAAGAACCAGCACAACAACGGCAATCCACATAGCCCCAAGCCCTCCCATGGGCAGACCGAGCAGGGCAAAAAAGCTGTCTTCTTCCGGATCAGGGACTTCCTTTTCCTCCATGAAGCGCAGGCAGATCAGAAGAAAATCCTCCAGCCGGAGAAAAAGCCCCGTCAGAAGAACGGGCCAGTATCTTGTTGCCATGGCTGAAATAGCCTGAAGGGTAAAACGGTCCTGGGGCTTTTCCGTAAAGGCTTCGGCAAGAAGGGCGGCCATATAATGCACCCATGTGAAACAGACGGCGCAGATAATAAAGAAAATCGCAAAGGCCAGAAATTTAGAATTTCCTGTGAGAGCCTCTCCGGCTGGGTTTTCTGCGGTAAAGGCATGGGGAAAGAAAGGATAAAGGGCAAGGCAGGAAAGCAGAATCAAAAGCGTTGACAAAAATGATGTCACCCAGAAAGCCCAGAAAACGTCTTCCGCTGTCCAGCCGAAACGCAGGGTCATCCAGAGGGTAAAGGCAAAAAAAAGGCAGGCTGTCACCCAGCGGACAGGAGAGCGTGAAAGCTCCAGACGAGGTCTCCCCTTTGCCTGTGGAGGCGGGGAGGATAAAATATTTTTTTGCTGTCTGCTCAAGAAAACCTCCTTTCCTATCTGGCGGAATCCTTAAAAACAAAAAATATAGCCCGATTCTCCCATACGATGGTTTCCTGTCAGACCACCATCCCTTTCATGGCCTAAACCTCCCAAAGAAGCACCTTTTTCCGCAGCCACCTACATTCCGGACCTGCTGTTCTCCATAAAACCTTATGGAAGCGACCATGGCAAGCCTGAAAACCTTCAAAAAAACATGTTTTTCCGTATGGTGCTTCATTTAACATTCCGTGACCAGAGATACCAACGGTATCAGCTTTACGAACCTGCCCTACCTCAACCGCACCAAAGCGTAAGTACAGAGGCCAGGAGCGTGTACCGGGTTACGGCTCTGGGTGTGGGGCATGAAGAATCACCGCATCCTTCTTTCCGGCCTGCATCAGGACATGGGAGAGTTCCTGCATGGAAAAAGGCTTTTCCAGTATGAAGTCAGGTATTTCCTTATACCGTATCCAGTGGGGACAGCCCGTTGTGAGAATCAGGGAAGGGTGCGGGTAAAGCCTGCGTATCTGGGTGGCCAGTGTCAGACCGTTCATGCCGGGCATGGCATAATCCATAAGTACAAAATCCACAAGACTGCTGTTTTCCCGAAGCCATGACAGGGCTTCTCCTGCATCCTGAACACCATGCACCCCATAGCCCAGAGAGCTCACCATCTCTTTGAATATCTGCAGCAAAGAACTCTCATCCTCCACAATCAAAACAAAGCCCCTGCCCTGTAAAGGCCTTTGATCCATATCCCCGCCCTCTTCCTTTTCTGCGGCATGGGGCAGCTCAATACAGAAAAGGGCTCCGGCACCGGGGCTGCTTTCCACCGTAATCAGACCGCCATGCTCTTCAACCACTTCCCTGACAAGGGACAGGCCCATCCCATGGCCTTCCCTGTTGGCACGGGTGGTAAAAAAAGGCTCAAAAATCCGCTGACGGATCTCCTCTGAAATACCGTGGCCTGAATCTTTTACGGAAATACGCACCCACCCTGCCCCGTCCCTTGTACAGCCTTCTATATTCAGCTGAAGAATGCCGCCATTATCTTCCATGGCATGGCAGGCGTTGGTCATAAGATTGATTAGGAGCTGGTGAAGACGGGTTGGGTTACCATGGATGCAGGCATCGGAAACTTCATTCTGACACCGAACAGCTATGTGGGCAGGAAGCGAGGCCCTGATGAGACGCAGGCTTTCAGCAATCAGAGGCTTCAGTGAAAAGGCATGAAAGCCCCTTTCATCGGGCCTGCTGAAGTGAAGTATCTGATGAATCAGATCCCTTGCCCGGTATCCTGCGGTGACAATGGTATCCAGGTGATGGGCTTTTCTTTTTTCATCTTCTATTATTGCGGCCAACTGGGAAGCCCCCAGAATGGAAGAAAGAATATTATTGAAATCATGGGATATGCCCGCTGTCATGCGGCCCAGTGTTGCCAGCTGGGAAATTTCCTGAAAACGGCGCCTGATGATCATAAGTTCATCGGATTTATCTTCTGCCAGTTCACGGAAATGTGCATTTTCCGTATTCAGGCGTACTTCTTTTTCTGCATAAGCGGTGATATCCAGCCCCAGCCGCCACTTTCTGCCTGTTATGGAAATGGGTATCCAGCAGAGGGTGATTTTCCCTTCGGCTCTGACATGTGTGGTGATTGTATTACCCTGAAGATCAGGCCTTGCACCGGGAAACTGGGAAATAAAACTTCCTGAAGGATCTTTTCCGATCATACGGATAGCCAGAAAAGAAGCGGCCTGAATCCGGCCGTCCGGTCCCGTTAGCAGAAGGACTTTATTTCCGGCAAGAAGGTCTTTTTCCTGCTGCCGCATCGATACAAGCCAGCTCCGGATTCTCCTTTCTTTCCGGGTAAGAAACCTTGCATCTTTCCGGTGCCAACGAAGGGCCATGCAATGATAAAAAAACTAGGAGTTACGCAGTTGCCTCAAAAGTCCAAGCTGGGTGCTCCATATATTTCCTGACAGCATCCCTGATAATTCTGTATTTGAGTTCAAAACAGCTGAGGCCTGTCTTGAAACTGAAGACCGAAAAACGCAAGAATGTCCTTATTGCAAGTCCGATATGATTTCTTTGAGCTTTGGCAGCTCTTACATGAGAGCGTTCCACTCCACAGAACTGTTTAAGGTTACGATGATACTCTTCGATTTTCCATGAAAATTCAGACAGTTGAAGTCGCTTAAGATCATCCATATCAAGATGGTTTGTTGCCCAGTATTCAATTGTTCCATCTTTGCCTGTAATCCCAAAAAGCTTAATAAAACCGAACCCTTTAAGGTGAACCACTTTTCCTGTGTCAGTGGCGTGTACAGATGTAAACAGGCAAATTGGTTTTACCGTCCGGATTCACCAGGCGGT
>NZ_VDMB01000042.1 GCF_006175995.1 Desulfobotulus mexicanus | reverse complement strand
AGTATAAAGCAAAGACCGCCAAAGTTAACTCTATAAAACCCCATGCAAAACTTGATTTCATTGTCAGCCGTACTCTGGCTAAGATGCTAAAAATAATCAACCCCCCACTTTATGAGGAGCAGAAAAAATTTACGGAATTATTTCTCCAAAAAGGGGTTCCTGTGAACTCGAAGTATGGTGATCTGGCATTCACTGAAATGGGGATTCAACTCCTTTTAACCGATATCATAGCTGTTAAAGAACTTTATTTCATCCCGAACATTACCGACTCAAAAAGCATGATAGACAGGCTAAATACATGGTTCCGTGAAAAGAAAAATGATGGACCCTTTGTCATTGCTGCCGTAAATTATCCGAGGTGGATCGATCCTCCCCCCCCCCAGATACCCGAGATACCCCAGATAAAATGCCCATCTAAAAAGCAGGGGGAACCTGATTTTGTGCACTGGGTTGTTATTGTCAGAAAAATCAACAACACTGGTTTTCATAATAATATAGACATATGGACATGGGGCAAGATGTTAGAATCACGCCAACTTATCAAATATACAGGTGGTCAAAATCCAGATTTAACAAGTGGATACCTGTATTCCATCATTCTTGGCTGCCTAAAGCCCGAATAAGGGCAATTCTACATTTTATCCTCAATTCCCGAAAAATGTAACTATAAAGGATGTTGTAGAGAACTGTTTTACGACCTCAAAAATCATATGGATATGAAGCGGATTCGAGTTCACTCTGCATCCGCAATGGATGGAAGGTTGTTCTTACAATTCCTWGCGCTGATCTATGTCAGTTCTATACGTTCCACAATAAAAAAAGACGAAAAAATTAAATATTTTACAGTCGAAAAGGTGATGGAAGAGATGGAAACTCTGGTCAAAATCAAATATTCCAATCGATATGGGCAGGTTTTCACTGAAACAACACCGACTCATCGACGGTTAATGGAGCTCTTCAATATAAAGTTGTCACCATAGTTACAATTTTCGGGAATTCAGGTTGCATGCCCCCAGTCCCGCAGGGCGTCCATATTGCCCAGGTAGAGACAGGACTCAAGCCCCTGAGCTATATTGGCAAGTCCCCGGGTAATTTTCCGGGTCACAAAGGTTTCTCCCCGCCTTGGGGATTCATGGTTAAAAAGAATGCCGTTGCAGGCATACATACCATAGGCTTCACGGTAATTGACCGTAATCCAGTAGGCATAAAGCTTGGCCACGGCGTAGGGACTGCGGGGATAAAAGGGTGTGGTTTCCTTTTGGGGTATCTCCTGAACCTTACCGAAAAGTTCACTGGTGCTGGCCTGATAAAACCGGGTTTTTTTCTCAAGTCCCAGAATACGGATGGCTTCCAGCAGCCTGAGGGTGCCCAGTCCATCCACATCCGCCGTATATTCGGGAGACTCAAAACTTACGGCCACATGGCTCTGGGCAGCAAGATTATAGACCTCGTCCGGCTGTACTTCCTGAAGAATACGGGTAAGATTGGAAGAATCCGACAAATCTCCATAGTGTAAACAGAAACGGGCATTTTCCACATGGGGATCCTGATAAATATGATCAACCCTCTGGGTATTAAAAAGGGAGGCCCGGCGCTTGATTCCATGGACTTCATAACCTTTTTCCAATAATAACTCAGCCAGATAGCTTCCGTCCTGACCGGTAATTCCGGTAATAAGCGCTTTTTTCACAAAAAACTCCTCCCATACTTTAACTGAACACATTCAATATTCATCCCGGTGAATCTCCTCCGGCTTCCGCATGAAAATCTCCTCCGGCCCCACCCTTTTCAAGGTAAACCATCATCTGAGGATAGGCTTTCATAGACTCTTTTATAATCCTTGTCACGGGTAAATCCTGAAAAAGACCATGATCCTTTTCATAACGCATATGTTCCCTGCCCTGAATATCAAAGGGATGCAGCAAGGCATCGTTTTCACCGTCAAAATCCAGGGGCTGAATACCAAAGCGATCACAAAGCTCCCGGTTGAATGTCGGTGTCACCTTGATCCAGCGGTCCGTCAAAAAAAGGGCCACATAACCATGGTACACAAAAAGATCAGTTCCCATAACCTCCCGCATACGGGCAGTAGACAGATGATTGCGAACATCGGCAAAACCAAGACGGGCAGGAATACCAGCAGCCCTGAGGGCGGCAGCCAGCACGACTGCTTTTGCCACGCAGTAGCCATACCCCTGGTTAAGGGTTGTTGAAGCTTTCATACCATGAACGGAAAATTCTATGCGATAAGGATCATAACGGATTTCATCCCTAACTGCCGTATACAGTGAAATGGCCGTGGCCCTGAGATCCCCTTTTTTTTCATGTCTGCGGACAAAAGCAAGAATATCAAAATGATCGGCATCCATGAAGGCTGTTATGCCAAGATCCCCTTCGCTGGGGGGAATCTCCATATTTAAAACTTCCGGTTCAGTCACCAGCATCTCCTTTCATACTTCTACGGACCTAATTGTTCAGCCACATGGCAATCGGGCCGACAAAGTTGGTTCTTAGCCAGCGAAGACGGTTCTGGACGCTTGAATACGGACAAAATCGCATATGAAAACCAAGGCCAGCTTCAAAGGAAAAAACGCTTTTTCATATCTTCTTCCAGTGCCTGAAGCAGCAGAATCTGTTCATCATCCAGCTTACCTTCTGCCCGGATATCTTTAATATCATCGAGAACATGATAAACAGCTCTGCGCTCCCCACCCCGCCAGTCCTTTGGCAGGCTGTCTCCAGTCCCGGCAGTCAGACTGGCCATCTGCCGCCTGCCAGCTTCCTCCACAAAGGGGTGCTGCTCTCCCATCCCGTTCCTGAAAAGAAGACGGGCCGCAAGAACCTGTAAGTCCGTGGATAATTCCGGCAGAAAGGCCAGTTTCCCTGCAATATCCATCGCATGAAAATCACTGCACTGGACCTGCTCGGCCTTTGAAAGAAAACCTTTCTGATAAAGGGCGGCATCGGGATCAAGACCCTCTATTTCCGGGTATCGGAATTGGCGGTGATATTTTCCTATGGCTTCCAGAATATCCGGACGGGACCGCAGCCAGGCCATATTATTTTCTGCAAGCTGACGTTTTTCATCAAAAAGACGCTCCCAGAAACGGGAAACAGGCGGCAGCACAAAGGGCGGCTCACCGTTTCTTTTTCGGATAACAAAACTTGTGGCTTCGGGATTCTCAGGATCGGTTTTCTGTAAATCCTCCGTATCCAGACGCAGCCACAGACTCTGGTTGGAATAAGGAATGGATTGCCCCAGCCCCAGAACCGGTGCCTGATACCCGTTTTTTGACCCGGCTTCAGAACCCGTCAGCACACCATAGGGATGAATCCCCAGAGAAGACTGAAAAGCCTCCGGGAGCTGATCCTGACGCAGACCATCCTTTTTTTTATCAAAACCGGCAACAAGGTACTCCCACATATCCTTTTCCGAAGCCAAAATCTTAGCCAGCGCCAGGGTAGCTTCCACATCCACCATGGCATCATGGGCCATACCTGAAGCCAGACCGTTTTCCCTGTTCAGGTTTTCAAGCTTCAGACTGACCCTGCCTTCCAGCTCCGGCCACTTCAGAATCTCAGGCCGGAAAAGATGGAAAAAGATGGTAAGGGGAAAAATATCCATGCGGGAACAGCCCGAGGCAAACTGATGGGTATAGGGTGGAAGAAGGTTTCTGTAAAAAGCAAATCTTAAAAATATATCATCAAAATTAAGCGTATTGTAACCAAGGGAAAGGGTTCCACGGGTATTGAGCAGGCTGTGTATCCGGCGTATGGCATCATATTCCAGCTCCCCGGACCCAAGTACATCCAAAGGTATTCTGTGGGTTATAAGGGCACCGGGGGCAATGAGTACATCTGGCCGCAAACGGATACGGATTTCATGGCGCTCCAGCTCATGAAAAGCCATATCCGTGCGTATGGCTGCAAACTGCAGGATCTGATCAAAGGCAGGATTCAGGCCTGTAGTCTCAAGATCATAAAAGAGATAGCTGGACATGACACTCCTTCTGGCAGACGGACACCTCTAAAGATATAAAAAAGGTAATTATTCAGCAGGGTTTATTCCGAACTACCAATGCTATAATTGCAGCAGCTTCGTACTATTGCAAGGCTCCTTGGCTGTTTGCAAGTGACATTGCAATCGTTTCGGATCAGAGCTTTGCAGGCCTGTGCGAAAGAAGCGGCAAACTGTTTGAGCCGCCACAAAGGCAGCGCGCTTAAGCCTGCCATGGTAATAAATAAGCTTATCCTGCCTGTGGCGGGGAGTTTTTGCCGCTTCCGCACAGGGCAAGAAGCTCCCGAATAAGATTGCGTCACGAGCAAATAGCCTGGAGCCTGTGCATCTGTCTTGCAAGCATGGTACTTAGCAAGCTGTGCTGAACAGTTACTAAAAAAGGACATGCGCGGAACAGATCTCACCACTTAAGCCCTTTTTCGATGGATACCGTCAGGCTGTAGGTCCGGCCTCCAAGGTCCTTTAAGGGTGGGATGCTTCAGACTTTCCTTAAGAATACTCAAAAAACGTCTGCGGCCCATGGTCACGGCCCCCATGCTTATAAGATGATCTGTCTGCACCTGACAGTCAATCAGATCAAAGCCCCAGGCATCAAGCTGTTGCACAAGATGCACCAGTGCAACCTTTGAGGCGTCTGACACCCTTGCAAACATACTCTCACCGAAAAAAACACGGCCCAGACTGACCCCGTAAAGCCCTCCGCAGAGCTGCCCTTCCCTGTCACGGGTTTCCACGGAATGGGCATATCCCGCATCGTGCAGCTTCTGATAAGCCCTTCTCATCTCCGGTAAAAGCCAGGTTTCCTCCCCCCGCTCCGTGCGTATGGTGGAGCAGGCTTCCAGCACTCCTGCAAAATCTGTATCCATGGTGACAGAAAAGTCTTTTTTTCGCAGACGTTTCCCAAGGCTTTTTGATATATGCAAAGCATCCGGGAAAAGGACCAGCCTTGGCTCCGGAGACCACCACAGAATCGGATCATCCTCTCCATACCATGGAAAAATCCCCTCTTTATAAGCCAGCAGCAGACGCGGCAGACTTAAATCCCCTCCCACAGCCAGAAGTCCGCTTTTATCGCTAAGTTCCACTGGAGGAAACTGTAAGGATCTGTCCAACCTGAAAACAGGCATATATTAAAGACTTTCCGCCTGAAGAGCCTTGAAACTGAAGGTCAGCCTGTCCTGTTTCACCCCGATGGAAACGGTGCCGCCGGATGCAAGATCGCCAAAGAGCAAGGCATCAGCCAACCTATCCTTGACTTCCGTCTGAATGAGGCGGTCAAGGGGTCTTGCACCAAACTTGGAATCATAACCTTTTATGGCAAGCCACTGACGGGCCTTGGCGCTCAGCCTTAAAGACACCTTACGTTCTGAAAGCTGTGTACGGAGAAGCCCCATGAACTTTTCCACCACCTGTTCCATCACCTTCTGATCCAGAGGAAGAAAGGCAAGGGTATCATCCAGCCTGTTTCTGAACTCCGGAGAAAACATGCGGTTCACCGCAGATTTCCCTTTTTCTGCATCATCCCTGCTTGAGGAACCAAAACCAATGGAAGCTGTGGCCATTTCCCTTGCACCCACATTGGATGTCATGATCAGCACCACATTCCTGAAATCCGCATGTTTGCCATTATTATCCGTAAGCCTTGCATAATCCATCACCTGCAGCAGAATATTGAACACATCGGGATGGGCCTTTTCAATCTCATCCAGAAGAAGAACCGCATGGGGATGTTTGCGTATCTCATCGGTAAGAAGCCCGCCCTGCTCAAAACCCACATAACCGGGAGGAGCACCGATCAGACGGGAAACCGCATGCTTTTCCATGTATTCACTCATGTCATAGCGTACAAAATGGATACCCATGACCGATGCCAGCTGCCTTGCCACCTCTGTTTTACCCACGCCGGTAGGGCCTGTGAACAAAAATGAACCCACGGGTTTTTCAGGATTTCCAAGGCCGGAACGGGAACGTTTGATGGCCGTCACAAGGGCTGATATGGCACTGTCCTGTCCGAAGACCACATCCTTAAGACGATCTTCCAGCCGCCCGAGCCGTTTTTTATCGGAACCGGAAACACTTCTGGCCGGAATTCTGGCCATGCGGGAAATAACACCCTCCACATCCTTTTCCGTAATGACCGACCTCGCTGAACGGCTTTCGGATCGTTTGAGGGCATACATGGCACCTGCTTCATCCATCACATCAATGGCTTTATCCGGCAGAAAACGATCATTCAGATAACGTGCTGAAAGCTTGACAGCCGCCTCTATGGCCTCCGGCTCATAGGTGATATCATGGTGTTTTTCATAACGATCCTTAAGGCCTTCAAGGATTTTTATGCAGGCTTCTTCATCGGGTTCTGCGATCTCAATTTTTTCAAAACGCCTGGAAAGCGCCCTGTCCTTCTGGAAATGATTTTTGAATTCCTCATAGGTTGTGGAACCTATGCAGCGGAATTCCCCAGATCCAAGGGAAGGCTTAAGAAGATTGGAAGCATCCATGGAGCCGGAACTGGTGGCCCCTGCACCCACAATGGTATGAATCTCATCAATGAATAAAATAGCATTTTTCTGTTGTTTTAAGGCCTCAATCACCTTTTTTAAACGCAGCTCAAAATCGCCCCTGAATTTGGTACCCGCAAGAAGGGCTCCCATATCCAGAGAAAAAATCCGGCATTCCTTCAGGGAAAAAGGCACTTCACCTTTATAAATTCTCTGGGCCAGCCCTTCGGCAAGGGCGGTTTTACCAACCCCTGGATCTCCCACAAAAATCGGGTTGTTTTTACGCCTTCTGCAAAGCACCTGCAGGGTACGCTCCAGTTCAGCACTTCTCCCCACAAGAGGATCCATGCGTCCTGAAGCTGCATGGGCCACAAGGTCAAGGGTATAACTGCCAAGGGGATCTTCCTTTGCCCCTTCCGCCTCACCGGTCTTCTGATCAGGACTGGCAGCGGGCGAACCCGTGTCCATTCCGTGGGAAATGTAGGTCAGAACTTCCAGGCGGGTAATGCCCTCACGCTCCAGATAAAAGGCCGCATGGGAATCCTTTTCCTGAAAAATTGAAGCAAGAATGTCACCTACACTGACCTTGTTTTTTTCCGCACTCCGGGCATGATTGACCGCCCTTTGTATCATACGCTGAAAACCGACGGTCTGCTGCAGCACATAATCCGTATCATCGGGAAGACTTTCCATACGCTCCCGGAAAAAGGTCTCCAGCCGTTTTTTAAGTTTCCGGATATCCCCACCGCAGGCTTCCAGAATTTCAATCCCTGCGGCATCGTGAAGGATGGCAAAAAGTACATGCTCCACACAAACATACTCATGGCGGCGTTTCTTTGCTTCACGTACGGCAAAACCCAAAGTGGCACTTAACTCTTTGCTGATCATGATTCCTTCTCCATCGTCGTTCTCAGGGGAAACCCATGGGTCCTGGCATGGAGGGTCACGGCCTCAACCTTGCTTTCTGCTATTTCATGGGTATAGACGCCACAAAGCCCCACACCCTTCCGATGGACACTTAACATGATATCCATTGCCTCTTCCGGTGTCTTATGGAAAATGGAAACCAGAACTTCAACAACAAAATCCATGGTAGTATAATCATCATTGTGCAGAAGTACTTTATAAAGGGGGGGATGATCTTTTTCATGCTCTTCCCCAAGGAGTTCTTCCAGAGACTCTTCAAATTCCGTATTCATCCCACCCATTCGTTTTCTGCTCCTTACTTACCATGACAGACTAAAAAACTTTTTTTCCATACTACAAAAACATACTACCTCATTAAAGACCTCTTACAGTATCCACAGGTATATCTAAAAAACCCGGATATGTTTCCGGTATTTTTTTAGATTAAGACTTCATGGCACAAGGTCAAGGGCAAGATCAAAGGCACATTCTTCATGGACTGTTTTTTAAGGCATATTTTCAACCACAGCACTTTTTGTACTTCTTTCCGCTTCCGCAGGGACAAAGATCGTTGCGCCCCACCTTGGCTTCTTTACGGCGCAGCGGCTCTTTACTGTCATCATCCTTGCCATGGGAAAAAACAAGTTTGTCCTGCTTTAGTTCCGGCAGGGGCTCAAGTTCCGTTTCACGGCGGATCTGGACACGGAAAAGAATGCCTATCACCTCATTCTTAATCCGCTGAATCATATCCTGAAACATGGCAAAACCCTCTTTTTTATACATGATCAGAGGATTCTGCTGGGCGTAGCCACGCAGACCGATGCCATCTTTGAGGTGATCCATACTGAGAAGGTGATTTTTCCACTGAGAATCCACTGTCTGGAGAACAATGAAACGCTCCAGCTGACGCATTTCCTCATCACCCACAATGGCTTCCTTTACTTCATAAAACCTGGAGGCGGCATCCTTTATGATTTCAGCCAAAGTTTCCTGGGGTATATGCTCCGTCTCTTCAAAGGCTTCAGGCTTTTCAATGGTAAAGAAAAAACGACGCCCAACGGCCTCCACCACATCATCCCAGACAAGCGGTGCATGAACAGGATCATAGCGAAAAGAATAAGCCGTATCCTCAGCCACTTCCTCTATCATTTCGGAGATGAAATCCTTCAGGGACTCGCTGGTCAGAGCCTCCCTGCGCTGGCGGTAAATCACCTCACGCTGCTGATTCATCACGTCATCATACTCAAGAATATGCTTACGGATATCAAAGTTATGGCCTTCAACCTTCTTCTGGGAATTTTCAATGGCTCTGGAAATCAGACGGTGCTCAATGGGTTCTCCTTCCTCAAGGCCCAGCCTGTCCATTATCTTTCCTATACGTTCACCACCAAAAATTCGCAAAAGATCATCTTCAAGACTCAGGTAAAAACGGGAAGAACCCGGATCACCCTGTCGGCCCGAACGCCCCCGGAGCTGATTGTCTATGCGCCTTGATTCATGCCGTTCCGTAGCAAGAATATGCAGGCCTCCCAGTTCCCTGACCCCATCTCCCAGAACAATATCAGTTCCCCTGCCCGCCATGTTAGTGGCAATGGTCACCCGTCCCTTCTGCCCGGCCAGAGCCACAATTTCCGCTTCCTTCTGATGCTGTTTGGCATTCAGCACCTCATGGAACACACCTTTTTTTGTAAGAAGGCTGCTCAGATATTCTGAGATATCAATATTAATGGTTCCCACCAGAACAGGCTGCCCCTTTTTGTGCAGGGTAGCTATTTCTTCAACAATGGCCTGAAACTTTTCTTTTTTTGTCTTATAGATCATATCCGGATGATCAATACGGATCATGGGCTTATGGGTGGGAACAGATAAAACACCCAGACCATAAATCTTTTTGAATTCAACAGCTTCAGTCTCTGCCGTACCCGTCATACCACCCAGCTTATTATACATTCGGAAGTAGTTCTGAAAGGTAATGGAGGCAAGTGTCTGATTTTCATTCTCAATGGTCACACCTTCCTTGGCTTCCAGTGCCTGGTGTAAACCTTCGCTGTATCTTCTGCCCGGCATGAGTCGTCCGGTAAACTCATCCACAATAATAACCTTATCATCCTGAACAATATAATCCGCATCCCGCTGGAACAGGGCATAGGCCTTCAAGGCCTGATTCACATGATGGAGGATCTCGATATTGGCAGGCTCATAAATATTGGGCGTTTTCAATAACTCCTCAATCCTCGCCACACCCTCTTCCGTAAGACTGACGCTGCGGGCTTTTTCATCTACCAGATAATCCCTCTCCACCTTCAGGGCAGGCATGATCATATTCACAGAGTAATAAAGATCCGTAGATTTTTCTGCAGGCCCGGAAATAATCAGAGGGGTTCTTGCCTCATCAATGAGGATGCTGTCCACCTCATCCACAATGGCAAAATTCAGCTCCCGCTGGGCTAGGGTATCTCTGTGAAACTTCATGTTGTCACGGAGATAATCAAAACCGAACTCATTGTTGGTGCCATAGGTGATATCCGCAGCATAGGCTTCCCTGCGCTGTGCATCATCCATGCCATGCACCACAATGCCAACGGAAAGGCCAAGGAAAGAATAAAGCTTCCCCATCCATTCCGCATCCCTGCGGGCCAGATAATCGTTCACCGTAACAATATGCACGCCCTTGCCTGTGATGGCATTCAGATAGGCCGCAAGGGTTGACATCAGCGTCTTGCCTTCACCGGTCTTCATCTCTGCGATGCTGCCTTCGTGCAGGGCAACGGCACCAATCAACTGACAGTCAAAATGACGCATCTCCAAAACCCTGCGGGAAGCTTCACGCACGGTTGCAAAGGCCTCCGGCAAAAGAGACTCAAGGGATTCTCCTGCTGCAAAACGCTTCCGGTAAACTTCTGTTTTTGCTGCCAGCACAGAATCATCAAGACTTTCCATTTCCGGCTCAAGGGCATTGACGGCATCCACATAACTTTGCATGCGACGCAACTCCCTTTGATTCATGCTGCCAAATATCCGGGTCAATATACGTGCAATCATAGGACCTTCCTGATTTTAGAATAAAAAACGTCACTCCTGTCGAGCGCATAAAAAAGACAGGATTCCCATAAAATAATGACGAAAAAATACAAATAAAAAAAGATTGTACCGAATAAAAAAACCAGTCCCTATTCGGTATAAATACTAACATAATTCTTAAAAAACAAAAAACCGGAGCCACAGCAAGCTGCCCGGTTTCGTTATCACAGGATCGGTCTTTGTTTACTCACGGAAATTCCCCTTTTCGGGGCAAGAAAAAAACAACCCAAAAAAAAACTCCTGTTCTGGCAAGAAAATCAAACAATAAGATTTCATATCCGGCCAAGGCTGCCAGAAACAATAATATGAAACGGTATTCAATCCAGAATATATTTGACAGGATTTACAGGTACACCATTCAGCCGGACCTCATAATGCACATGGGGCCCAGTACTCCTACCAGTATTACCCATTTTTCCAATAACTTCTCCTCTGGACACCCTTTGTCCTGATTTTACCAAAGCCTTCTGCAGATGACCGTAACGGGTAACAAGACCATGTCCGTGGTCAATATTTACCACAATACCAATGGCTCCCCTATCCCCTGCAAAACTGACTACCCCTTCTGCCGTTGCCAGCACAGGCGTACCTGGCCGATTGGCGATATCCAGCCCACTATGGAACTCACGCTTTCCGGTAAAAGGTGAGGTCCGGTATCCAAAACGGGAAGTGACCCATCCGTCTGCAGGACGAATGGCCGGTGTAACGGCCAGAAGATTCCGCTGATCTTCGAGGGATTCAAGAAGGGATTCAAAACCATCAATACGCCCAAGGGAATCCCTGTCCAGATGCACCACACGCTCATGCATTTCCCTAATAAGGCTGGCATGATTCTCCGAAAGTTCCAGTCGCATGTCCAGATCTTCCACAGGGGTTCCACCCAGGCCAAAAATCCCGTCATTTTCCTCTCTGGCCTCCATATTGGCTATGGTTCTGATTTTCTGTTCAAACTCAGAGAGTGTCAAAACTCTGTTTTTTAAAAGATTCAGCTCCTTTGCAAAAAGCTGAATCTGATCCCTCTGCATCAGCAGCTGTTCTTCGTTAAACGCCAGCTCAGACTCAAGAAAAGGGACTTCCGAAGCACGGGTCAAAAGTCGGCTGTAATCATAAATAACCCATGAAAAGGCAGCAAAAACAAAAAAAAGCAACAGAAAAAAACCATAAACCATACCTTTATGAAAGGTAAGCTCACGAATCTTTGATCCTGAATGACTCATGATATAAAAGGTCATTTTCTGATTCATACCTTAATCCCCCTGGTCTGAGGCAGAACGGATCAAGCCTCAGCTCTCCGTACAAAGCAACCTGCACTGAATAATTACTACCCATGATGATTTTTAACATATGAAAAAAAACTGTCAAGGTACAACTCACTCCTGCACCGGAAAGTGCCCTGTCCCATAGAAGACCCGCAGACAATATACAGAGTACCAACTTGAACTTCTACTACAGTACTATCACACAGTCCTGAGTTCCATGGCCTTCAGGGTATTTTTCATCAGCATGGCTATAGTCATGGGACCAACCCCCCCCGGAACCGGAGTAATCCACCCGGCCACCTCAAGGGCAGCATCATAATCCACATCCCCCCTGAGAATGGCAACTGTTTTCCCCGTTTTTTCACTGATACGCTCCCCCACCCTGTTCACACCCACATCAATAACACAGGCTCCGGGCTTGATCCAATCCGGCCGGACAAGGTTCGGTACACCTGCTGCTACAATGAGGATATCCGCCCGCTTGCAGTGGGAAGCCAGATCCCTTGTACCCGTATGCACCACCGTAACCGTTGCATTGGCTGCCCGTCCTTTCTGGAACAGGAGATTTGCAATGGGCTTTCCCACAATATTGGATCTTCCCACCACCACCACCTCAGCACCAGCTACGGGTACCTCTGCGCGGACAAGCATCTCCTGAATACCCGCAGGTGTACAGGGAACAAAAGGTGCTGAACTCCCTTCCAGCATGAGACGTCCCACATTCGCAGGATGGAAAGCGTCCACATCTTTGACAGGATCAATGGCATAAATAACCCTGGACTCGTCAATATGTTTTGGCAGGGGAAGCTGAACCAGAATGCCATCAATGGTATCATCCCGGTTATACTTTTCTATAAGAGCCAGAAGATCCGCCTCACTGATATCTTCCGGCAGATTTTCCTGCACCTCTTTAAAACCCACCCTGTGTGCTGTCTTTATTTTCAAAGAAACATAAGAGAGAGAAGCAGGGTTTGCTCCCACAAGGATAGTAACAAGACCGGGAGGACGCCCTGTTTTTTCCTTGAGTTTAATTACCCCTTCTGCCACTTCGTCCAGAATGGTTTCCCGCAGTTCTGTCCCACGTATAATTTCTGCTGTCATAAGAGTCTTCCCCTGATTATTTTTCATACATACTCAACAAAGCCATAAACTGAACGACATCTTATTCGGAAGCAACGCCTGTATCCAACACCCGTATAGAAATCCATGTAACAAGGGGGGCAAGGACCAGAGAAGTCAGCATGCCTATGGTTCCAGCCTCCGGAGATGAGCTGACACCGGTGAAATAAAGTCCAAGACAGGTGCCAAGGCCACCAAAACCCGAAACAATGGCCGCAAGGCGGGTAGTTTTTTCATAAAAAAGCCCCCAGATAAAGGGGCCTAAAAATGCCGATCCTATGGCTCCCCAGGATATCCCAAGGATCATTATGATAGAAGACGGACGGGCATAAGCCAGCAAAACAGAAAGAAGAATAAAAAAGAAACTGGCATAACGCATCAACACCGTCAACTGCAGGTCGGAAACATCTTTCCGGATAAATCCGGCATAAAAATCCTTAACCATGGCAGAGCTGGAAATAAGAACCAGTGCCGCAAGGGTTGACATTGAAGCCGAAAGCACGAGTAGAAGAATCAGCACCGAAAGGGAGGCTGGGACCACATTGGCAAGGAGCTCCGGCATTAGCGCATCAAAAATAGGAAGGCCATCCCTGAAGGCTCCGGGGGTAGACTCAGGAGAAAGAAAAAGCCTGGTTGTTGATCCGATAAAGTAAGCAACTCCACTTATCATCAGGGCAAAAAGGGTTGAGGCAACGGTTCCTATACGTATGGCTCTGTCATCCCGGATGGCATAGAATTTCTGAACCAGCTGAGGCATGGCAAAGGGAGCCACACTGGTTAAAAATACAAGGCAGAAAAGCGGCCACCATCCCGGTGGCCCGACCACAGCACCCAGATCCGGATTAATGGCCTGTAAATCCGTTATGATATTCATCACACCCCCGCCTTTGTGCAGGGTAAATCCCATAAGAACCAGCACGCCACCAACCATAATCATACCAAAAAAAACATCCACGAGGGCCATGGTACGGTATCCGCCAAGGATCATATAAATGGCGGTTACACTGCCCATAATGGCCAGAGCAAGACCGTAATCCATTCCAAAATTTGATCTGAAAAGATAGGAAAGCCCCATAAAAACAGCACTGGTGTAGGGAATGAAAAAAACAAAAATGGCTATGGATGATGGACTCGCAAAAAAACAAAATTTCATAACCGTTTAAATTTGTTGTCTTTATATGATTTTGCTATTGATTTAAAGAGCCGTTTTTGGTATGTATATCCTGTGATATTAATCTATTATAAGGATTTTGCATGATCTACGTCAAAGACCACAAACAGTACGACATGTTCAGCCCGTTTGAGCATCTTGGTCCAAAGAGGCTGGCTCTTCTGGAGTCATCATGGGCGCATCTGTTTCGTGAAGAAATCCTCCACAGACTTCCGGTCAAGAAACTGTTTCATCTCTTTGACGACGGGAAGGGTCGGCCTACCAAGGAACTCCATGCCATGCTCGGACTTGTTTTGTTACACCAGATGGAGGATCTGACTGATGATCAGGCTATTCGGCAATATGCCCTTAATATCGAGTGGCACTATGCACTGAACATT
>NZ_VDMB01000041.1 GCF_006175995.1 Desulfobotulus mexicanus | reverse complement strand
TTCCTGACCAATGCCTGGATACCAGCTCAATATGKTGAGCGTACAGTTTGTCCAGTGTTGAGTCGTCAAGAACCAGCACACYCTTTTTCAAAATAACGTGCTGAATTGCTTCATTACGAAGAGCCGATGCTGAAGGCGTAAGCCTGTGAAGAAGTCGATTGATGGAATCATGCGCAGGAGCATTTTTTTGCTCCTGTAAAACTCTCTCAACCTCTGTGCAGGTAAAAATTTTGGGACTTGCTGTCAAAAAAGCCATGTAATCATATTCAGAAAATTTTGGTGGATTCATAATCTTTAAACCTTAAATGGAACCGGTAAAAACATCAACTGCGTAACTCCTAATTATAAAGGTTTTGTATTCCAATGGATGACTCTGAAAAACTTATCGAAAAAATGAAACTAATTGAAGCTCTGCATTCAGGGGCCACAACCCCCGGAGAAAAACAGGCTGCAGAAAACGCCCTGCAGAAAATCAAAGACAGACTTGATCAGATAAAAAAGGTGGACCCGCCCGTTGAATATAAATTTTCCATGCAGAACATATGGTCCAGAAGAATATTTCTGGCCCTGCTGAGGCGTTATGACCTGAAACCCTACCGACGTTTCAGGCAGAGATATACAACTGTTATGGTCATGGTTTCAAAAACCTTTGTGGAAGAAACCCTCTGGCCCCAGTTTCTGGCTCTGGATAAGGAACTGACAGCTCACCTCAATGAAATTGCCGATAAAATAATCCGCAGGGCTGTTTTTGATGACAGTTCCGAGGCGGAAGAGGTTCAGGCCATTGGTTTCGAAGAATAGATTTGACCTTATCTTTCGCCCGGAAGCAAAAGAAACAATCTGAAAACCCGTTGCAGAGGGTATATTTTTAAGCCTTTTCTGCATTTATATTTTTTATGGAATAATCATGCACTTATGTGAAAAGTTTGATGTCTTTCTTTTTGATCTGGACGGAACCCTCACCGATCCCAAAGAGGGGATTACCAGGTCCGTGCAGTATGCCCTCAATAAAATGGGCATAATCGAAGAAAATCTGAATGATCTGATCCATTTTATAGGTCCGCCCCTGAAACACTCGTTTATGGCACACTATGCTTTCAATGAAGAGAAGGCCATGGAAGCCATTGTGTATTACAGGGAATATTTTAGTGACAGGGGGATTTTTGAAAATCTGCGTTTTGATGGCATAGACAACATTCTGAGCCGCCTTGTACAGAAGAAAAAAAAGCTCTTTGTGGCCACATCCAAGCCCACGGTTTTTGCAAAAACCATTACGGACACCTTCGGACTTTCTAGCTACTTTGAAGAAGTTGTGGGCAGTGAGCTGGATGGCAGTCGATGTGAAAAAGCCTCTGTGATCCGCCATATTTTTAATCGCCACGATATCGAGAAAGAGAAAACCCTCATGATCGGTGACAGGGAGCATGATGTGATAGGAGCCCGTAAAAACGGTATAGCATCATTGGGTGTGGGTTTCGGATACGGTAGCAGGAGAGAGCTGGAAAAGGCAGGGGCTGATTATTTTGCAGCAAATCTGTCGGATCTGGAAAAAATCTTTTTCTGAAGTTTTCTTCATAGCACCAAAAGATATCCACACCCCTAAGGCACGCTGGCTGTTTGCAAGTGACCTTGCAATCCTTTCGTCACGGGAAAATGGCCTGGGTGTCTGTGCATCTGACTTACAGTTACGGTCCTTAGAAAAATGTACTGAATAATTACAAACCCATAAGATAAGGAGTAAGGGCCTTGAAAACCTCTGAAAGCCTGGGTGAGGATTCTGAAAACAGCAGCCCTGAGTTCTCCTCTCTGTTCCGCCTTCAGCCTCTGGATGATCATCTTGCCGCACTTTTTCAGCGCATGGACCCTAAAATGCCTACTGTTCTGAACCTTGCCGTTAAAATTTTATCTGCACGAACCCGTGAGGGCCATGTCTGTCTGGATCTTGCGGGCCGGGATGGTCTCTGGCCCAGGGTGAGCCGTATGGCGGGTGTTGAAGGCGGGCTGGATTCATGGCGCAGGGAGATTGTGGCATCATCCCTTGTGGGAGAAAGGCTGGAGGATGTCCGACCCCTCATGCTCATGGGAAACCGCCTCTATCTGCGCCGCTATTTTCGGGCAGAAACAATGGTGGCCGGGGGCATCTTGAAAAGGGCAGGGGAAGAATTTCATATTCAGGATACGGCTGCCTTAAAGAAAGTGCTGGATTATTTTTTTCCTGAACAGGAAAACGATAATATCAGTATGCAGAAGGTTGCGGCCTTTGCTGCAGCCGGGAAATCCCTCTGTGTAATTGTGGGCGGTCCGGGAACGGGTAAAACCACCACCGTATGTCGTCTGCTGGCAAGCCTCTGTACACTGGCAGAAACTTTACCAGTGTTGGTGCTGACAGCACCAACGGGAAAAGCCGCAGGGCGTCTGGGAGAATCCATGGTAGCAGGAAAAGCTGCTCTGGGTGCCATGGAAAGGGAGGTCTTCGATGCCATACCCGAAACCGCATCCACCCTTCACCGGCTTTTAGGTCTGGCCCATGGCAGAAAACCCAGGCACCATAAAGATAATCCCCTGTCTGCGGATATTGTGGTGGTGGATGAGGTCTCCATGGTGGATCTTTTTCTCATGGCAAAACTCATGGATGCCTTAAAACCCGGAGCCAGGCTGATTCTACTTGGAGATCGCTTTCAGCTTGCCAGTGTCATGCCCGGCTCTGTACTGGGGGAAATCTGTAAGGGAGCTTCACTGGAAAAATCCGAAGATTTTATCCGGAACTTTGATAAAATATTTGGAAAAACTGACTTCTTTACCGGACATGCAGGAATTTCTGCCATGGCGGACTGCGTTGTGGAGCTGACACGAAGCTGGCGCTTTGACAGTGCCGGTGGCATCGGCAGGCTTGCCCGAAGTCTGAATGAGGGGCAGGGGACAGATGTGGCAGCCATGCTTGAGCAGGGAGAGGATAGTAATGTTCTCTGGTGCCCTGTTATGACGGCAGCGGAGCTGACACCTGCACTCGGTGATTATATTATCCTTGGTTTTTCGGAGTTGATGAAAGCCTCCACTCCGGAGGATGCCTTTGCGATTCTTGATCGTTTCCGTATTCTCTGTGTACTGAAGGAAGGGCCATTTGGTGTGCATGGCATCAACAGCCTTGTGGAAAGTATCCTTGAAAAAGAGGGATTGCTTCGGCTTTCAGGACCATGGTACAGAGGCAGACCCGTGATTGTTCTGCGCAATGATCCTGCAAGCGGGCTTTACAATGGCGATGTGGGTATAACACTGGAAGATGGGCAAAGTGGGGAGATGGTCGTATATTTTCCTTCGGAAGACGGCGGGTTCAGGTCCTTTAACCCCCTCAGGCTGCCTGAGCTGGAAACGGTCTTTGCCATGACCGTGCATAAAAGTCAGGGCTCTGAATCAGACAGTGTGCTCATTGTTCTGCCGGATCGGGATGTACAGGTCTTAAGCCGTGAAATACTCTATACCGCCGTAACAAGGGCCAGAAAGGAAGTCATCCTTGCGGGCAGAATGGATATCCTCATACAGGGAACAGAGCGCAGTGTTCGTCGTTCTTCAGGTCTTGGGGATGTTCTGTGGAAATGACATAAAATGACAGGAACTGTTCAGCACATTTTATTCAGAAAATTCCAATGCTGTAATTTTTGCAGCTTCGTACCGTTGCAAGGCACCTTGGCTATTTGCACGTGACGTTGCAATCGTTTCGGATCAAAGCTTTGCAGGCCTGTGCGAAAGAAGCGGCAAACTGTCTGAGCCGACATAAAGGCAGCGTGTTCAAGCCTGCTATGGTAATCAAAAAGCTCATCCTGCCTGTGGCGGCGAGTTTTTGCCGGTTCCGCACAGGGCAAAAAGCTTCCGAATAAGATTGCGTCACAGGCAAATAGCTTGGGTGCCTGTGCATCTGTCTTACAGGTATGATACTTATAAAATTGTGCTGAACAATTACAATGACAGGAGCCTGTTTGAATCTTTTACCCCGGGATGCGGATCGACTTGCCCGTGAAATTTCCCACCTTTTAATCCGTGATAAAAAGACCCTTGCCTTCGGAGAAAGCTGTACCGGTGGCCTGATGGCTTTTCTTTTTACCTCCCTTGCCGGAAGTTCTGCTTATTTTAAACTTTCTGCAGTTACCTATGCCAACGAAGCCAAGGTGAAGCTCCTGGGTGTTCGGCCCAAAACCCTTGAAAAGCACGGTGCCGTGAGCGAGGCTGTTGCCGGTGAAATGGCTCTGGGAGCAAGGCTTGCGGGAATGGCAGATTACGGACTTTCCACAACAGGTATTGCAGGGCCTTCCGGCGGCAGTGATGAAAAACCAGTTGGTATGGTCTGTGTGGGTCTTTCATCAGCATCCGGTACAGATACCTGGGTTTTCAAAGAGGATACGGGAGACAGGAATGCAAACCAGCATCTTTTTGCAGCCTTTGCGCTCTACAGGCTCCATTGCCTGATTCTGGAGGAAAGCCCATGAGTTCTCCCGTGCTTGAGGTCCGTAATCTGGTCAAGAATTTTGGTTCAGTTGAGGCTGTCCGGGGTATTGATTTTAGCATTCCTTCAGGAATTTGCTTCGGTCTTCTGGGTCCCAATGGTGCCGGAAAAACAACCACCATAGAAATGATAGAGGGTATTTTAACTCCCACATCCGGAGAAATCCTATACAAGGGCAGACCCAGGGGCAGGGCCTTTCGGGAAGAGGTTGGGATTCAGCTTCAGAGTACGGAGCTGCTTTTGCTCCAGACCGTTCTGGAAACCCTTGAAGTCTTCAGGAGTCTTTATCATCGCAGAGCTCCGCTGGATGAACTTATCAGGATCTGTCAGCTTCAGGATATTCTGGATAAGGATAATGCAAAAATATCCGGAGGTCAGAAACAAAGGCTGCTTCTGGCCATGGCCCTTGCCAATGATCCGGATCTGATTTTTCTAGATGAACCCACCACAGGGCTGGATCCCCAGGCCAGACGGCATTTGTGGGATATTGTTGGCGGTATCAAGCGATCCGGCAAAACCCTTGTCCTCACCACCCATTATATGGAAGAAGCTGAAATTCTCTGTGATGTAATTGCCATTGTGGATGCAGGCCGCATCATTGCCATGGGAACTCCGCAGGAGCTGCTTAAAACATATGGGGACGGAACGGTGATTACGCTGGCCACAGATGCCCTTAAAGACCGTATTCCCGATGATTTTCCATGGACCTTGCGCAGAAGCGAGGCCGGAATTGCCATCCACACAGATCATCCAGGAGAAACTCTGAAAGCACTGGTTGCCATGGGTGCGGATATGAACAGACTACTGGTCCGTGCTTATAACCTGGAAGATCTTTTTATAGAACTGACGGGCAGGGAGCTGCGTCCTTAAGGAAAGACGATGATCCGACGTATCTTTATCATAGCAAGGGCAAGAATCCGTGAATTTTACAGGGATAAAACCGGACTGGGATGGAACTTTCTTTTTCCCCTTCTGATTATTCTGGGATTCAGTTTTCTTTTTTCAGAAGATGGTAAAAATTTTGCCAAGGTAGGAATTATTGAAAGCCCTGCCATGGTTGAAGTTCAGGGCAGCCTTGACAGGTTCATGGAAAGCCGTCATCTGGATCTGATTTATTTTGAAACACTGGAGGAGGGCCTTTCTTCTCTGGAAAGACAGAGAATTGATCTTCTGGTGCATCCCGGTGATGGCCGTTACTGGGTTGCGGAAGGCTCTCCCGGCGGGTATGCGGCGGAGCGCTTTCTCATAGCAGCGGACCACCTTCATGCACAGGGTTTTTCAAGAAGCATAGTCACAGGGGAAAGTCTTGCCTATGTGGAGTGGCTTTTTCCCGGTATTTTAGGTATGAATGTAATGTTCGGCTCCCTTTTTGGTGTGGGGTATATTATTGTCCGATATCGAAAGACGGGTGTTTTAAAACGCATGAGTGTAACTCCTCTGCGTCCCTGGGAATTTCTTACGGCACAGGTAATCTCAAGGCTCTTTCTGATTCTTGTAAATTCAGCCATTGTCCTTGGCATCTGTCATTTGCTTTATGGTTTTCAGATCCGGGGTTCCCTTCCGGCTCTTTTTCTGATTTTTGCCCTTGGTGGCTTTGCCATGGTGAGCCTTGCGGTTATTGTGGCTTCCAGAACGGAAAGTGAAGAATTTGCAGAGGGGGTACTGAACCTCATGGCATGGCCCATGATGTTTCTTTCCGAGGTCTGGTTTTCCCTTGAAGGAGCAGAAGGATGGGTAAAACAGCTTTCAGAGTTTCTGCCCATGACCCATCTCATCACAGGAGCCCGCAAAGTCATGAATGAAGGTGCCGGTTTTTCAGAAGTGTATCCCCATATGCTGGCACTGTTGCTGATTTCTTTTATTCTGATGACAACCGGTGCTGCTCTGTTCCGCTGGCACAGGGATAACTGACCTGCCCTATGGCTGTATAAAAAAGGAGCTTTTCCATGAATGAGAATACTTCCGGAGATAAAATGGATTTTTTCCAACCGGAATTCCCTGATAATGGGGCCGATTCTGAAAAAAGCAGGCAGCAGCCCCCGTGGAAAATACTGGTTGCAGATGATGATCCTGAGGTGCATCGGCTGACACGGATGGTATTGGGCAGTCATGTCTATGATGGAAGGTCTATGCAGATTCTTGAGGCCTCTTCTTCGCATCAGGCTCTGGATGTTCTGGACAGCCATGAAGAGGTGGCGGTTCTGGTGCTGGATGTGGTTATGGAGAGTGAGTCCGCAGGTCTGGATCTGGTATCTCTCATTCGTAATCAGAGGAAAAACACCTGCCTGCAGATCCTTCTACGGACAGGGCAGCCGGGAATGGCTCCGGAATCTGTGGTTGTTTCCGATTATGGTATTAACGATTATCAGTCCAAAAGCGATCTGACTTCCCAGCGCTTTATAAGTTCTGTAGTGATGGCTCTCCGGGCTTACAGGGATTGCCATGCTCTTCAGGAACTTAACCGTAAGCTTCAGTTGGCCCTGCAGGAAAATATGCAGATTCGCCGCAGCCTGGAAAAAAATAACGAAGAACTGGAAGCAAGGGTTGCCAGCCGGACAAAGGAACTGGAAAAAGCCAACGCTGAACTGAAGGAAACCATGGAAGCCACCCGGGAGCTGGCCTGCCGTGCAGAAGAGGCAAGCCGTGCCAAAAGTGTTTTTCTGGCTAACATGAGCCATGAAATCCGAACACCCATGAATGGGATTCTCGGAATGGCAGAATTGCTGAATGATGCCTGTAATGGAAGAGAACAGAAGGAAATGCTGGAAATTATCCGCAGCAGCGGAGATCACCTTCTGGGGATAATTGATGACCTTCTGGACTACACCATTCTGGAATCAGGAGGTGTCCGCATGGATGCCATACCCTTTGATCCTGAAGGAATCTGTATATCCGTACTGAATGATTTCAGTTCCACTGCCCGTAAAAAAAATATACATTTAAAGTTTTTTCCGGTAAGGCATCTTCCTGCCCGTCTGCTGGGAGATGGCGACCGAATGTGTCAGGTTCTTAAAATCCTTTTGGGTAATGCCGTTAAATTTACGGAGGCTGGCGAGGTTGTTCTTCGGGCGGATGGGTTTCAGGCTTCCACAGAAACTTTTATTCTGAAGGTGACAATAAAAGACAGGGGACATGGCGTTCCCGACCATCAGAAGCAGATGATTTTCAAGCCTTTTTTCCAGGCTGACAGTGCCACTACCAGAAAACATGGTGGAACCGGGCTTGGACTTGCCATTTGCAGAAAACTTGTCATACAGATGAAAGGCCACATACATGTGGAAAACCGTCCAGGAGGCGGTAGTTCTTTTACCATTGAAATTCCTTTTCCCATGGCATCACAGGCAGTGGATAGTCTTCCGGAGTGGCATGGTATGCTGGAAGGAAAAAAGGTTGGTATTTCTCTGAATGACCCGGAAGAAGCGAATCTTGTGGCAGACTGGATTACCCTTGCAGGTGGCAGTGCTGTGTCTGATCCTCAGGATCGGAGTCAGCCTGTAGCATTCTGGATTACGGATTCTGCTCTGGAAACATTATGCGGTACTCCCCGCATTGATGTTGACGGAACCGGAAACGGGCCATGGATATGGCAGCGTCCTCTGCTGCGGTCCTCTTTTATGGAATTGTCCAGAAATATTTTATCAAAGATTCCTTCTGTACAGGAAGATTCAGCCGGAGAGGAAGGAAAGCCCCGGATTCTTGTGGTTGAAGATCAGGCTGTCAACCGCATTGTTGTGATGAAAATCCTTGAGCGCAAAGGCTTTATTGTAGATATTGCGGAAGATGGCAGCAAGGGGCTGGAGCAGCTTCGGGAAAAGGCCTATGATGCGGTATTGATGGATATGCGTATGCCCGTTATGGATGGACTGGAGGCAACCCGTGCTTTGCGTTCCCGTGAAGCGGGTATTCTTAACATGCATGTGCCTGTCATAGCCCTTACAGCCAATGCGACGGTGGAAGACCGGAAAAATTGTCTGGCATCGGGAATGGATGATTATCTGGCCAAGCCGGTTATGCCAGATACTCTTGTGGCTACACTGGAAAAATGGATGCGCAACTCATGTTCAACGGATTTTTCTGGACAGTAGACGATCCATAGACTTTAAGGCCATTTTCTGAAATAAAGATACCTTTTGTCCCCCTCTTCATCTGAGGGAGGAATATGATTATGATTTAACTTCCCTTTGTATTCAATCCCTTGTTTTATCAGAAATGTGGTTTTGAGATTTTGCGTTTGAGCTCAGGCAATTCTCTGTTAAGTATCTTAGAGAGGCCTGAATCCTGAAAGAAAATGTTTTTTTATAAAAATAAACATGGTTTTGTAAAAATACTGGAAAGAAAATTTTCATTCCTGTATATTCATAAAGTTTGGAGGTTTCGGAATGGAAGAAGATAAGGATTTCTGGCAGTCACATTCTGAGCAATATCTTGAAATGGCCTTTAGCAATGAAAGGCAGGAGAAAATTTCCCATCCCGATGGATATGGTAAAAAGATGGGGGACTGTGGAGACACAATAGAATTTTTTCTTACCCTGGAAAAAGACCGCCTGCAGTTTGTTTCCTACCAGATAGATGGTTGTATCAATACCAATGCCTGTGCAGCAACAATTTCCCGTATGACAGAAGGTAAATCTCTGGATACGGCATGGCAGATTCTTCCGGAAACTGTTATTGCTTACCTTGGTACACTTCCGGAGCATGAATTGCATTGCGCAGAACTTGCTGTGGGTGCTTTTTATATGGCTCTTGCGGATGTTCAGAAAAAAAACATGGACAAAGAAAAAGAAGACTGAACATTCTTTTTCAAGAAGAATTTGGTCTGCTTTATTGCATCAGACACGCAACTGTAAGGACGATATCCGTCCCATGCAGTAAAACGTAGATTAGAGGAGGTTAGAGGGAATGTCGGATCGATCCACATTCATGAAGCTGAGGGAAGATGAGCGTGAAGTACGCAAAAGTCTCATTATTAATGCTGCGATGAAGCTCTTTGAGGAAAAATCCTTTCATGATATAGGAATGAGGGATATTGCGGCAGAAGCGGGTGTTTCTGCTGCTTCCATATATCGTTATTTTCCAAGCCGGGATGATCTTTTTGTTGAAGCTCTGATCCAGGATATCAATTCCATTGAGGGGCTTCTGGAACAGCGCCTGACCAATGATGGTACCATTGAGGATCTGGCCGTGGCTGTTGTGGATTATCTCATCGACAATGAAGCAACCTTTCAGATGATGTGCCATTTTATGATTCGGGGTGAAGTTAATACGCGCGCCTTGAAAAAGTTCAATGCTGTACAGCGTTACTTTCTAAAAATGTTTGATGAGATGGTTAAAAGGGCTGGAGGGGCTGAAAACATCCGCTTTTTTTCCCACGCATTCTTTGCATCCCTTGCCGGTGTTGTTATGACCTTCAGAAATTATCCTGGAAGAAACTCCGAAGAGAGACGACGTTATATGCATAAGCTGGCTCTTTTGATCATGCGGGAAGGTAACAGTCTTGACGAGGACGTTTTTGAAAAGGATCTTGCGGAAATGCGCAGTAAAAAGAATAGTTAGCAAATGACAGTGAGGTTTAAATAATCTTTGCGTAAAAGGGTGCCATGGCACCCTTTTACTGTTTAAAAATGTTGCTCATATTTTGAACTTGCCCACCAGGCTCTTAAGATCCGATGCCAGTCCTGCAAGATTTTCCGAGCCTTCCCTGACCATGATACTGTTTTTAGAAAGCTGTTCCGCATTGCCGTCCACTTTATGGACTTTTTCCACAATTTCTGCTGAAAACTGTGAGTTATCTGTGGCTGTTTATGTTATTTTATCTATCCCCTGGGATACCTGTGAAACATTGTGGGCAATTTCCTGAGTTGTGGCGGACTGATCTTCTACGGCTGCCGCTATGCTGGAAACCATGCGATAATTCATGGATTAAGCAGGCTGGTCTATACCTGCTGGTTTTTATGGCAATGAGACAGCCCTAAGAACAATATTAAGATCTGCCTGATCCCCTGCCATGCCGTTGATGTGTTCAAAAAGGAGACTGTTTCCGGGTCCGATGACAAAGAGGCCTCCCTGTTGCCAGAGATCTCCGGCACTGCGGCCCTGCCGGAAACCCTGCTTCATGGCCTTAAACCCGCGTGCCAGAGGAGAAGGTCCCAGTGTCCGCCAGAAACCACGTTTCAGATCAAATGCTTTATATGCATTCAGCTCCGGGTCCAGATACATTTCCCCCTGATATGAAAATTTTTCTATAAAGTAGCGGGCATCTTCCGGAGTTCCGCTGCCTATGCTGACCAGCGCCACTCCCATTGTATCCAGCTCTTCTTTAATGTCCATAAGGGCAGCCACCTGCTGCCGGGCAAAGAGTCAGCCATAGTGACGGAGGAATACCAGAACTATCCTCCGGTCTTCCCATAAAGAATCCAGCACTACAGAATGACTGCCCAAATCAAGGACAGAAATTTCTGAAACATCAGGGGCTGCTTTTGTTTGCATGTTTTCCTCCTTTATACTGCTGTGGTTCTGACTGCTGCATCCTGTCAGTACCATAAGCACGATACCTGAAAACCATAGAATTTTGTTTACCATTAAACTTTTCCTTTGTTTCCTTTTTCAGGGGTGAATGAAATATATTCTTCTGCTTCCTTTTAACCTGATACATCTGGAAAAGCTGTCTGTGACAAAAAAAATATCATTTCTGTCACACAGGGGAATTTCTGCTGTATCAGAAGTCAGAAGGTCTTTTGGTCGTCATCATAAAAAGAGGAGAATTTTAAAAAATGAAAAACCCGTTCAAAGAGGAAAAAGGGGACGGGGCATCGGATCTGCTGCTGGTTCAGGCCTGCCTGGAAGGGAATGCAGGTGCCCTTGAAAAACTTGTCCTTCGTCATCAGGCATGGATTTACAATATTGCCTTCAAGATGGTGATGGACCATGAGGATGCAAAGGATATCACCCAGGAGATTCTTATCCGGATGCTTACCCACCTTGGCGGGTATGACCCGTCAAAGGCGGCCTTTCGTACCTGGCTTTACCGCATTGTGGTAAACCATGTGCTGAACATGAAAAAAAAGAAATTTGAAGTACGAATCCATGATTTTGATACCTATGTGACACTCATTGAAGAAATGCCCGATGACAGATCCCATTCCCATCCTGAAACCGCCCTGCTGGCGGAAGAAGTGAAAACCGGATGCATGATGGGGATGCTGCTATGCCTGAAACGGCCTGAGAGAATGGCTTTTCTCCTTGGTGGTGTCTTTGGTGTAAGGGACAGACTGGGTGCTGTAGATTCTCTCTTAAATATCCACCTTTTTGCCCCAGAATTCTCAAGCTTGCTTACATTCCGTGAGAATCACAATTTAAGCCTTTTTGAGAAAATCGGAGGCTCAAAATAAAAAAGACATCCGGACAGCAGGAACCGCCCTATGCCTTTTTTTATCCTCCTCCCCCCCTTTGGGGGGGATAAGAGGGGGGGTTGTGTTATGAGTATTTCGACAAAAAAACCATAACCCCCAACCCCTCTTATTTAAAAAATGACATTATCAGAAACAGGCCCCAGCGCCAACATAGAATTTGTCCTTGAAAATACCATTCACTGCCGCCGATGCTACAGCACCCTTGTTATCCGGTATGGCACCTACAAAAGAAACTCCCCGTTCGATTCAACCGAAAACATTGAAATTCAGCGTTATTACTGTAAAAATCATTTTGTTCACAAAAAACCTTTTCTTTTCCGCCCTTCCCGCTGATCCCCATCATCCGCCACTCCTGGGACACGATCATGCGTTGCAATGAGCTCTTCAAAACGGGAAGCACTTTTGCTGCCATTGCCAAAGAATTGAAATTTACCTGGCCAACGGCCCGCAGTCTTTATTTTTTTCAGATTCCTTCCTGACCTGGCTGAATCAGAAAGGCCGGATCGCTGATTGGGGGCTATCCCCTGACAAGGCTCCGATCCACCTCTGGCGGCATTTTACGCGGGATTTTTCGCACTGCTTTTACCCGAAACGCTGGCCGAAATAGCCAAAAACACAATTCTAATATTCCGTTTTTTTTGCTAATTTTGTACGAGACCTCCATGTTCAATCTTTCACATGGAGGTCTCAATGAAAAACTGGAATAAAATGGATATCGGGGTCTGGCGTTTTGGTATCATCAGCCCACTTCTGCACAGAAATGAGCTGGATGAACCCCTTGAAAACGCCCTTTTACGGCTTGCGGATCAGAGCTTCCGCCAGCCGGACGGGAAGACTGTTTCCTTTTCTCCTGAAACCCTTAAAAAATGGCTTTACCGCTATCGTAAAGGCGGCCTGCCGGCCCTTGAGAACAGTGAACGCAAAGACAAGGGAACCCACACATCTGTCCCAAAAATGATTAAAGACAGGCTTTTTGAGCTTCGGGAAAAGCATCCCAGATGGGTCCTCTCCCGTATGCTGGAGCAGCTCATTCAGGAAAAGCTCTGGGATACAAAAAATCCTTCCAGGGCAAGTCTTTATCGTTTTGCCCAAACCGCCAATCTTCAACGGGATCCCCATATCATGCCCCTTCCTGCCAAAGCTTTTGAATATGAGGCCTTTGGCCAGCTCTGGATGGCAGACTTCCTGCACGGCCCCTCGGTAAAAATCCAGGGTAAAAAACGAAAAACCTATCTGCACGCCATTATTGACGATGCCAGTCGCTTTGTCGTCCACGCCGGATTTTTTACATCGGAAGATACAGAAATCATGATGATGTCCTTGATGGAGGCCATTCGAAGGCATGGCAAACCCATCCGTTTTTATACGGACAACGGAGCCTCCTATGCGAGCCTCCACCTGAAAACCGCATGTGCCAGGCTGGGAATTCATCTCATCCACACGCCTCCCGGCAAACCCAGGGGAAGGGGAAAGGTGGAGCGCTTCTTCCGGACCGTCCGGGATGGCTTTCTTGATGGAGATACGCCGCCAGCCCATACCCTGGAGGGTCTGAACCAGGCCTTCAGTGCCTGGCTTGCCGATTATCATCAGAAAATTCATGGGACACTGGATGTCTCACCACTTCGGAAAAGACTCGATTCCCTCAATGCCTGCACGCTTATCCCTGAAACCGTGGAGATCGAATCCCTGTTCCGCATGAGCCGTCAGTGCAAGGTCTATCTGAACAACACCATCCGCATCAAAAAACGATGCTTCGMGG
>NZ_VDMB01000040.1 GCF_006175995.1 Desulfobotulus mexicanus | reverse complement strand
TTGGATGATGGAAATAAGAAAAAGACTAAGCCTTTTAAAGGCTTAGACCAGCCTGACTCAGTACCAAGGCAGAAGAATAGTTTTTAGATTGTTGACTCAAAAGGGATAGCTACGCCAAAAAAATCTGTGTATTGATTTTTTCTGAGTGTTGCGTCTCATATTTGAGAATTATTCCTCATAAATAATTATTTTTGAATCCTCACCGCCCCGTTGAGGGCTGAAAAAAGCCTCCCGAAACACCACAGGAGGGGTGTGGATTAATTTGATGGAGGATTTGGGATCACAAGAGAGCTTGACAGCCAGCCCTTGCTCGTCCTACTCTTTTTTATGATTGTCATCAGACCATTTCCGCTAGTGAATTTATCCTGAAATGGATCCACCACCCATCTACAATGGGGTGGCGACAATATAACGCGTTAATATTTCAAAAAAACAATACTCCTTGTCCCTACCTTATTGCAATAAGCCTTTATTTCAGATCCTGAATGAATATTCAGTTCTGTTCAGCTTCCAACCCAAAAGGAGATGCCGCATGACAGAAGAAAAGAAAAAACTCACCACCAACGCAGGCGCACCCGTCCCGGACAATCAGAATGCTCTCACTGCAGGGCCAAGAGGTCCGATGCTTCTTCAGGATGTGTGGTTTTTGGAAAAACTGGCCCATTTCGACAGGGAGGTAATTCCGGAACGAAGGATGCACGCCAAGGGTTCGGGAGCCTACGGCACCTTCACCGTCACCCACGACATAACGCCCTACACAAGGGCTAAAATATTTTCTGAAATCGGCAAAAAAACTGAACTTTTCACCCGTTTCAGCACCGTTGCCGGTGAAAGGGGTGCTGCGGATGCGGAAAGGGACATCCGGGGTTTTGCCGTGAAATTCTATACAGAAGAGGGCAACTGGGACATGGTGGGCAACAACACCCCTGTTTTCTTCCTGCGCGATCCCCTGAAGTTCCCCGACTTAAACCATGCGGTGAAGCGGGACCCACGTACTAACCTTCGCAGCGCAAAAAACAACTGGGATTTCTGGACCTCCCTGCCCGAGGCCCTGCATCAGGTCACCATTGTCATGAGCGACCGGGGTATCCCCGCCACCTACCGCCACATGCACGGTTTTGGCAGCCATACCTTCAGTTTCATCAATGCCAAAAATGAGCGCTATTGGGTGAAGTTCCATTTTAAAAGCCAGCAGGGCATCAGAAACCTCAGCGATGCCGAGGCAGAAGCCCTCATCGGACAATGCCGTGAAAGCCATCAGCGGGATCTTTATGAGAGCATTGAAAAGGGCGATTTTCCCCGCTGGACCCTTTTTGTGCAGATCATGCCGGAAAAGGAAGCCGCCACCTGCCCCTATCATCCCTTTGACCTCACCAAGGTCTGGCCCCACAAGGATTATCCCCTGATGGAGGTGGGAGTAATGGAGCTGAACCGCAATCCGGAAAACTATTTTGCGGAAGTGGAGCAGTCCGCCTTCAACCCGGCCAATGTGGTTCCGGGTATTGGATTCTCACCGGATAAGATGCTGCAGGGAAGACTTTTCTCCTATGGGGATGCCCAGCGCTACCGCTTGGGCGTCAATCACCATCTCATTCCTGTAAACAAGGCCCGCTGTCCCTTCCACAGCTATCACAGGGACGGAGCCATGCGGGTGGACGGCAATCACGGCAGCACGCTCGGATATGAGCCCAACAGCTACGGAGAATGGCAGGAACAGCCGGATTTTTCCGAGCCTCCATTGAGTCTCGAAGGCGCTGCGGATCACTGGAACCACAGGGAAGATACGGATTATTATTCCCAGCCCGCTGCCCTTTTCAGGATTATGAATGATGATCAGAAAGAAGTTCTTTTCGCTAACACGGCCCGCGCCATGGGGGATGCACCCAAAGAAATCAAAATCCGGCACATAGGAAACTGCCTGAAGGCGGACCCGGCCTATGGCAAAGGCGTGGCCGAAGCCTTGGGCATTGGTCTGGAAGAAGTACCCGGCTGAATTATCCCGTATTATAATGTAATGTGATTTTCTGGAATAGAAATAACCGATGGCACCCTCTCCCTCTGGCTGGTGGCTGAGGCTCTCGAAGCCAGGAACTGGTAGCTGAGGCCCTCGAAGCCAGGAGCTGGTAGCTGAGGCCCTCGAAGCCAGGAGCCATGGTGCTAAAAACAGCATAAGGGAAAACCATAGGCCTGCCTGTGGGCACCCGTAAAGGGTGCCCCTACAAAACGGGCATGAAGTCATTTCATGTGAGCAGGCCTTGCGCCTGCCCGCATCCAGATTTCCGGCCCCGTCATGGCCTGATAACAATCCGGACATGGCTGAGCTTAAGCGGTAATAAGAAATTCTTATGCCACCCTCTTCAGAACCGAAGAAAGCATACGATCCGCAGCAAGGCCGGGAGCCAGCTGTTTCCGGACCATTATCCCCAGAGCCATTTTTTCTTCCTCATGCATGGGCGTGCTGGCAGCAGCCTCGGCAAGGACCTTTTCCATGGCTTCACGAACCCTTTCAAAGCCTGTGATTACTTCAGGATAGGCATTGTTCTCCCGCCAGGGAAGAATCATGCGGCCGTCACTTTTTCCGGATTTATGGGCTGGCGTAATCACTTCCCAGCTTCCGGGAACAGGTTTTCCGCTCCTTTCATGCTGGCCCGGATAGCAATGGCTCTCCCAGTAGGCAGCAGGCATGGGTATTTTCGTATCTACTGCAAGGGGGGCCATGCCAAGCTCTTTTTCTGCCGGTTCCAGTGTAATGCTCCAGCTTAAAACAGGGCGGAAATTACCTCTTTTTTTATCAATACTCCATCTGATTTCCAAGGGGATCTCCTTTCTTTATATTGTTTTGTGTCCCATCACACCACACCCAGAGCCAGACATTCACCAAAGGGTGGCCGTGCTTTGGTATCATCCCCGCATACAGCCCATAGTACAGGGAAACCCGGATCTTCCGGGTAATGTTCACAGGCAAGATCGGTCAGATAGATCAGGCAGCGGGGTTCAAGGCCTTCTTTTTCAAGCCATCGGAAGGGTGCTCTGAAATCCGTACCACCTCCGCCTGTGAAAAGGGGTTCCATGGGCAGATCCGAGCGGGTCAGCCTGAACACACCTCCCACGGCCATGTCACAGCCCATCACAAGGATTTCGCCGGAAAAGGCAGAAAGGATGGCGGACACTTCCGCACAGAACATATCCAGTTCCCCGGGGGATATGCTGCCGGAAGTGTCCACCACAATCACAATACGGTCTGCGTCTTCACTGCGGACCGATGGCAGATAAAGTCCCTGATGCAGATAACGGCGGTTGGGGGGTGACCAGGCATAGTCGCTTCTCGCTGTCTGATCCACAAAGCGGGAAAGGAGCATGCGCCAGTCCATGCCCGGCTCAAGGATTTCGCGGATACTTCGCTCTATGCTGGCAGGAAGATCGCCAGCATCCCTGCGGGTGAGGAGAGCCTTGGCCAGCAGTGTTTCCATGGCCGATGCTTCCGCTTCTCCGTCGGAAGCATCTCCCGGATTCTGTCCGTCCCGCACTTCGCCCGTACCTGCGGGATCACCGCCACCGGGGTCAGAAATATCAGGATCACCCTTTTCTTCTTCGGCAGATCCTTCGGCACCTTCGTCTCCGGCTCCTTCACCGGATCCGGCAGAAGACCCATGGCTGTGACTGTCTCCGGCCACCTTTTCACCGTCTGCGCCTTTACCTTCCATTTCCTCTCCATCGCCATTTTCGCCGGAACCGGGATCGGAAAGTCCCTGACCCTCCCTTTCATCCATGCGGCTTAAGATACGCTCATACACGGTTTCTGCAGGAAGATGCCTGAAGGCAGGATCATCCAGCCAGCCTTCGGGTAACCTGAAGCCAGCCTCCAGAAGCATCCAGTTCATGGTGTGGTCGCAGGCCATGTTCCAGATGGAAGGGTCCCTGTCTTTTCTCCGGGCATGATGCCCAAGGGCCGTATGCAGTACCAGATGGGCCAGAAGCCCCTTCAGGCTTTCAAAGGGCAGGGCGCGGATGTATGCGGGCTGATATCCTATGGTTCTGCCGTCCGTCCATGCGGAGCCACAAACGGGATCTGCCGTGATTTCAAGACCCATGGCCAGAGCCCCGAAAAAGGGATGATCCAGAAGAAGATGGGTTCTGGCCTTACGCATGAGAAAGGCGGAAGACTCAGAAATAAGCTCTGAAGGAGGCATCAGACAAAAATCTCCGCATGGTTTTCCGCCCACAGGATAAATTCCTGGGTATCCACAAGGCTGGTATCCTTTCTGATGGCATCCCTTATCAGAAGTACGGCAAATTCAACGGGAAGCTTTGATGCAATACGGGTGATGGCTGAAAAAGTTTCGCCTGATGCATGGCTGGCCAGAAGTTCGCAGAGGGCATAGAGAAGGGCCGGGTCTTCCGCAGGCAGCTTCCAGGTATCCGGGTTGCTCAGCAGATTTTCAGCCGAAGGCAGTTCCCTGCATACGGCAAGATAACCCGTAAACTCTGCAGCAGCTCCGGCACCCACGGTTCCGGCCACAAGGGCGTTCAGGATTTCCTCATCTTCCGTTGCATCCAGAATTCTTGAGACAAAGGCCCATGATCTGGGGGTGGGAAAGGCTTTTTCGTTGCGGGTAGGATCAAAATAATGCAAAAGGGTCGGCCTGAAACGCAGAAAAGCAATGACTTCCGGTGCTATCCCCTCCTGAATGGCCCATTCCACCCAGTCTTCAATGCGAACCTCAAAATCTATGTGGGTAAAGCGGTTGGCCAGGGCCGAAGGCATGCGATGGGTGACGGAGCGATCCGTCTCCCGATTGCCCGCAGCCACCACAGACCAGCCATCGGGTAATCTGTAATCTCCGATGCGACGGTCCAGAACCAGTTGATAGCAGGCGGCCTGTACCAGAGGCGGGGCCGCATTCAGTTCATCCAGAAAAAGAATGCCCCTGCCGCATGTGGGCAGAAAATCAGGGGGCGACCATGAGGTCCGGCCATCCTTTTCTATGCGGGGCAGCCCCCGAAGATCCACGGGATCCAGAAGCAGGGCACGAATATCCACAAGGTCCCGGTCCATGGCTGCGGCTGCCTGTTTTACAACATCGCTTTTTCCTATTCCCGGAGGCCCCCAGAGATAAAGGGGCTGACCTGCTTTTACAAGGGTTTCTACGGTGCTCTGTACCAGACGGGCTCTCATGACAGTCTTTCTCCTGTTGATTCTGTTATTTCCAGATTCTGAAAATGCCCGAAACGATTTTGATTGTCAAATCTTTTTTGGATAAGCTAAAAAAGCGACACCCATACTTTTTCTTTTTATGAATACGATCTTTACCCTTATGAAAGAGCAGATTTTTCGAAAAAACAGGGAATAATATCAAATAACCCTTATTTTTTATATGGTGTATTTTTTTAGCCTTGCCTTACTTTTTGAGTTGACTTTAGAATATTAAAGCCATATGGCTAGTCGAAAAATATTTAATCTTCATAAAAACCAATGTTCCCCGAACTTGTCACCAGCCAAAAAGAAAGGATCTCCAGATGCTTTTACCATGCAGTCAAAGACAAAAAAGTTATAAAAAGACAAAGGGGAAAGAAAACAAATCTGTCTTTCCATGGAAGATCGCCCGGACACTGGGGCTGGGGCTCACCCTCACAGCCTTTGCCTTCAGTGCATCGGCCATGGAAAAGGAAAAAGAAGATGCAGCCATTGCCATGTCCGAAGTGACGGTCATCGGTACCCGCATTGCAACGGATGTGCAGAAATATCCCGGCTCCGTTACGGTTCTGGGGGAAGAGGACTTGAAAAGCTCCAGCACAGCCATTGAAGCCATGACCTCCATCCCCGGTGTCACCACAGGTGGAGACTCCGGCAGGGGCATGGGACAGCAGTTCAATATTCGCGGTTTTGGCTATCAGTCCGAAGACAGGGTCATTATTCTTCAGGATGGAGTCAGACGGTCCGCCTCCCTTTTTTCCAATCAGATATCCACCTTCCGCTCGGACAATGATCTTTTAAAGAGGATGGAAGTGGTCAAAGGCGCATCCTCCGGGGTACACGGCAGCGGTGCCATCGGCGGTGTGGTGGAAATGGGCACCAAAGATGCCTATGATTTCATGGTTCCAGGCCAGAACTATGGCATGACCACAAAATTCCGCTATGAAGACAACAACTACAGGGAAGGTTATGTGGCCTTTGCCGCAGCACCGGAAGACCAGAAATATGAGATGCTGATTTACGGTAAAAAAGGTCAGCATGGGGACAGAACCCTTGCCAAGGCATACGATGCCGGAAATGGTACAAGCTCAAAAAAAGTGGATAACGATGAGGATCTCAGGGTTCTTTTCATCAAGGGGGGCTACAATTTTACCGATGCCTCAAAACTGACCCTTTCCTATTATGATTTTTCCCAGGACTCGGAAGTAACCTGGCAGAGCCTTTACCATTCCTCATACAGCACCATAACCGGACCTGTCATCGGTACTCTGAGCCAGAGGGATATGATAGCCAACTTCACCCATAATCCCCACCATTCTCCATGGCTGGATTTCGGTGCAACGGTGTACAGGGCTGATTCCAGCTACGACAGGGGCTTTGACTCCTTTGATGCCAAAGGGGAAAAGGATAAACTGGATTATGAAAACAAGGATGAGCGCTGGGGCCTGCGCCTTCGCAACCAGATGCACTTTTCTGCCCTGACGGCCAGCAACCGCCTACTTGTGGGAGCAGATTTTGAAAAAAGGGAAGAAGATGCCATTCATGTAAGAAATGGCAACGTCAGTGATTTTGGCTCCATGCCCAATACCTATGAAGACATGGGTTATTACGCCCATCTGGAGTCCTCATTTTTTGATGACATTCTTGTACTGCAGGCCAGCGGCCGTTTTGACAGCTTTGACCGCAAGGTAAAGGGAGGAGGCAAGGCATACTCCGGAGATCACTTTTCTCCAAGGATAGGGTTCAGTGCCCGCCTTTTTGAAGGCTTCCATCTTCTGGGTAACTACTCCGAATCCTTCCGTGCTCCCACACCCCATGAAACCTCCTCCGAAGGCCCCCTCAACCGCCATTACTGGTATCTGCCCAATGCGGACCTTAAACCGGAAATTGCAAAGGAATTTGAAGGCGGTTTTTCCTATACCCGCAGAAATATCCTTACGTATGAAGACCGGTTCCGCTTCAAAGCCATGTATTTTGACGGTAAAATTGAGGATATGATCAAGCTTACACCGGATCATGACGGACCCAGAGCAGAAAATCACCCTATGAATGATAATGCGTCTTATGCCACATATAAGAACATCGACAGCGTTTCCCGCGAGGGGTACGAGCTTTCAGCATCCTATGATGCCTTCCGGGCAGGCTTCAGTGCCAGCTTCTCCCATCTCAACATGACCGATGATGCCACGGGCAAAAAAGCCCCCCAGGCCTTTGCCGATAAAGTCACCTTCAATGCCTATGCAAGGCCCCTTCACAGCCTTAAGGTCAGCACCACCGTTCATCACTGGCTCAAGCCGGACCAGAACCCTGAAACCATTGAAAGCAGAGGCGAAACTTTCTGGTATGTCAGAGACAGCTACACCCAGGCCAACTTCCTTGCCGCATGGACTCCGGAAATCCGCTCCATGAATCTTTTTGCAAAGGATCTGGAAATACTTGTGGGTGTAAACAATGCCTTTAATCAGGAGTATATCAATGCCAGAGATGTGGAAACCACTTCCCGTGTGGGTAAAGGCCGGAATATTTTCGCCAGTCTGAGCACAAAATTTTAATAACCCTCCCCGGATCTGTCGGCTGCTGCCTGAAAGGGCAGAAGGGATACAAAATGGCAATCCGCGGCAGATCCGGGGAACAAAATGAAAGGATATAAATGATGATGCACCGCTTATGCAGCTGTATTCTCGGCCTCACCCTGATGATATGCATGGCTGCGGCAACGCCCCTCATGGCTTCAGAAAAAAGAAGCTATCCGGAAGCCCTGAAAAACCTTCCTCCCCTGACAGCCACACAGAACGGAGAAATCCGCATCATCCATCTTACGGATGTGCTGGATTTCTTCAACAAAACATGTCCGGGTACCATTCTGAGCTTCGTTGCCATCCTTTATGGCATCGACACACTCTTTGGAGAAGATACTCCGGATCTTGACGATCTTGTTGTGATGAGCCGGGTAGGGGGCGGCCCCCTGGACACTCTGGATTTCATCCTGAAAGGCGGCAACCCTGCAAACCGAACCTGGCCGCCTGCGGGTATTGACCGCAGCATGGAAAACTATGTGCTTCAGTTTTACCGCAAATCCACACTGCAGGGCCTTACTGTCAGCCTGAAAAGGGATGTCTGGTCCGGGGCGGATTCCTATTGTTCATCTGCCGCACCCGCAGAGGAAACAGCCCAGCAGAGGCGCACGGATCTGAGACGCTATATTTTCCAGACCCTGCCCCTTGTGCATCCTTCCGAGGCCTTTGAAGCCAGTGCCGTTTATACCTTCATTCCCTGGGGCAGCATGACGGAGCCTGAAATGAGACGGAATATCCGTAACCAGAGGCGGCAGCACGCAGAAACGCAGGAAGGGTAGTTTTTTTCCTGAAAAATCATAAAAAAGCACCATCCCGGACAGCAGGCACCGTAATGGGTGTCCACTGCCCGGGAATATCACCCCTGATTTCTGCGATGGACAAAAAAAGTTGTTTTTTTTTATTTATTTGTTTTACATATAAAACAAATGATTTTAAAAGGAGGTTTTTATGCCAAGATTAAGAGAAATCAATAACCCGGTTATGCTTGGGGTAAGAATTCCAGCGGAGTTAAATGCCCGACTGGACACGCTTTCAGAGGAAACAGGACGCAACAAATCCTTTTATGTTCGTGAGGCCCTTTCTGAATACATAGCTGACATGGAAGACATCTATCTTGCGGAAAAACGCCTTGAGGACTTGAGGGCTGGCCACAGTTCCACCATGACCCTGGAAGAAGTGGAGAAGGCCCTTGGTTTGGCAGATTGAATTTGACAAAGCGGCTATGAAAGAACTTTCTAAAGCTGAGCCACAGATTCAAAGGCGCATGATCGCTTTTCTCAGGGATAAAGTGGCGCAAAACCCGAAAGCCTTTGGTGCGCCACTTCAAAGCAATCTGTCTGGATTGTGGAAGTTCAGAATGGGAGACTACCGGATCATAGCAGAATTATGGGAAGAAAAAACCTCTTCGGTCTCACCCAAGGTTGGACAGGCCTTTTAAAGCCCCTGATAAATCTCTCCGCCCCCCCTCTCCCACCCTCCACCCAGTACCCTGTAAAGATCCAGCGCCGCATCAAGCCTGCCCAGCCGGAGCTGCACCATCTGATCCTTGGCCTGAAAAAGACTGCGCTGGGCTTCCAGCAGGGTCAGGAGATCATCCGCGCCTTCCCGGTAACGCAGCTCCGCCAGCACGAGGCTCCGGGCCGCCTTCTCCTCTATGGCTTGCTGCAAAGACATCTGACGACCGGAAAAATCCGCCCGGTTCAGTCCGTCTTCCACTTCCTTTAAAGCCGTAAGAATACTTTTTCGATAGCTTTCCACCTGCTCCCTGAGCCGGGATTCGGCTGCGGCAACCTGATTTTTCCGGCGTCCGCCGTCAAAAATTGTCTGGGCAATGGCTGCGGAAAGGCTCAGGCTGCCATCGGGACTGGCAAGGGATACAAGGGCCGTACTGGCCAGCCCTCCGGAACCGGAAAGCTGGAAAGAAGGCAGAAAGGCCGTCTTTGCAATGGTTACACTGGCCGCCGATGCCGCAAGCTGGGCCTCGGCCCTTGCAATATCCGGCCTGCGCAGAAGAAGCTCCGATGGCATGTAGGCCGTCACCTGCGGAATGATTATTTCGCGGAATGCTTCCGTACCCGGATCAAAGGACTGGGGCTGACGCCCCACCAGAATGGCAAGGGCGGAACGCTGCTGACGGTACTGCTCTTCCAGGGATAAAAGGGTGGATTCCTGACTCAGCACCGCAGACTGCTGCCGCTTCAGATCCAGTTCCGTCGCACTGCCGTGCCTGTGCCGGGACTCCACAAAGGCCAGTACCCTTCTGGCAATGGCCAGATTGCTGCGGCTGATCTGCAGACGCTCCTCCAGGGCCAGCACCTGAAAATATCCGGAGGCCACTCCTGCCATGAGGCTTAAGCGAACAGCATCCCGGTCATATTCGGCCATATGGAGAAGGGCACCGGAAGCGCGCATGTCAGCGGCAACCTTTCCCCAGACATCCACCTCATAGCTGGCTCCCATGGAAAGGTTTGTGGATTCTGAGGAAGCCGTTTTACCTCCGGAAGCCCAGTTTCTGCGCCATGAACTTCCACCGCTGAGGTTCAGGGAAGGGAAGAGGGAGGCTCCGGTGATGCGAAGCTGGCTTTCCGCCTGCATCACCCGCTCCACAGCCATGGTCAGATCCGGAGAGGCGGAAAGGGCCTCCTCCAGAAGCCCTTCCAGCCCCCTTGACCGGAAACTGCGCCACCAGTCATTCTCCGGAAGCTCCCCATCCATAACCATGCCTGCAGACCAGCTTTCCGGCAGGACAGGGGGAGATTCCAGAGGCTCCGGGTCTTTGAGCGCACATCCTGTACAAAAAACCAGAAGACAGAAAAACGCAGAAAACAAAAAGGGGACAAAAGGCTTTTGCCACAGGCTGAACCCGCCAAGGAGCAAAGCCCCTCTACGATATGGGCCAGCTCCCGTATGGAGCCGGATAAACAGTCTTTCTTTCATGCTATTCATGGATTCTTTTCCCGTATCATTCCGAAGCCAGTGCCACAACCGGATCCAGCCCTGCTGCCTTGCGGGCAGGGAGATATCCGAAAACAAGACCCGTTGCAAAGGCGCAGCCAAAGGCCAGCAGTACCGGTGCGGAGGTATACTGAACGGGCGTACCCAGAGCCGCAATCACAGCCGCCACGCCAAGGCCCGCACCCACGCCGATGAGTCCTCCCATGGTGGAAACCACCAGCGCCTCAATGAGAAACTGCTGCATGATATTCCGCATTCTGGCCCCTGTGGCCATGCGGATACCGATTTCACGGGTCCGCTCCGTCACACTGACCAGCATAATGTTCATCACACCGATGCCGCCCACCAGAAGGGAAATGGCGGCAATGGAAGCCAGCAGAATGGTCAGGGTGTTCTGGGTTTCGGAAACGGACTCAATGAGAGAAGCCATGTTCCGGATCTGGAAATCTTCCACACCGTGGCGGGCAAGGAGAAGGGCATGTACCGCATTCTGGGTTTCATCCATTCGTTTCACATCCTTTACCGCCACTGTGATATTCCGCAGATGTCGCTGCCCCGTAATCCTCAGGCTGCCCGTGGTATACGGTACAAAAACCACATCATCCTGATCCCTGCCACCAAAACCGGCCCCCATGGGCGCCATCACCCCGGTTACCTGAAAGGGGATACTGTTGATGAGTATATATTCCCCCAAAGGATCGGCACCGGGGAAAAGGGCCTCGGCAACGGTCTGGCCCAGCACGGCAACGGTGGCATAGGCCGCCTCGTCTTCAGCCGTAAAAAAGGTGCCACGGGAAGGATTCCATGTTCTTGCCACCACATAGTTCCATGAGGTTCCGTTGATTTCCGCCCTGTGATCCATACGGCCATACCGCAGGGTCACGGAGCCGGACTGTTCCGGCACGGCGGCCAGCACATTGTCCAGCTCGCCAATGGCACGGACATCATCCCATACCAGTGTGGCAATATCCCCCCGGCCCCGCATGTTGGGAGCCCCCGGCCGTACGGTGAGCAGGTTGCTGCCCATGGAACTGATCCGCTCCACCACAGCCTGCCTTGCACCATCACCGATACCCATCAGGGCAATGACGGAAGCCACACCGATGACAATACCCAGAAGGGTGAGAATGGTCCGGAAAATATTGCTTTTCAGGGAACGCAGCGCTGTGAGGGTTGCTTCCGCAAGTTCTGACAAAAAAGAGCTTTCTTCACCACTGATAACCCTCTCCGGCATGGCTGCGGCTCCGGGCACGGAGCCGGGATCCGAGAGAATATGACCGTCACGGATCTCAATGATGCGATGGGCATGGGCGGCTACTTCCTTTTCATGGGTAATGAGAATCAGGGTATGGCCCCGTTCCGAAAGCTCGCCCAGAAGACGCATGACCTCCGCTCCGTTACGACTGTCCAGAGCTCCTGCTCATTATCCAAAGGGGGCATTCATGGAAGCACGGTATGAAGAAGCAAAACTTCCCAATCGCTGGCTGGTTGTGGCGGGTTCACTGCTCATGCAGCTGAGTCTCGGCGCCATTTACACCTGGAGCCTTTTCAATAAACCGTTGGTGGAAGCCTTTGGCTGGACGCCGGGGGATACGGTTTTCACCTTTTCCCTGACCCTGGCCTGCTTTTCCGTTGCAGTCATTTTTGCAGGCAGGCTACAGGATAAAATCGGTCCGAGAAAGGTTGCCATTGCAGGGGGGATCCTCACGGGTCTCGGCGTTGCCCTGGCAAGCTTTGCCACCCATATCTATGTTCTTTACCTCACCTATGGAGTCATTGCGGGCATTGGCATAGGCGCAGCTTACGTGACCCCCCTTGCCACCTGCGTGAAGTGGTTTCCCGAAAAGCGAGGTCTCATCACAGGGTTGATCCTTGCGGCTCTGGGGGTGGGTGGCATGGTATTTAAACCCATCATTCTCATCTTCATTGGAAACTTTGGCGTATCCCAGGCCTTTCTTTACCTGGGATGTATCTATGGTGTTCTTCTCTTGCTTGGCGCCACGGCTCTCGTGGTTCCGCCCAAAGGGTACAGACCCCCGGGATGGACGCCCCCCGCAGCTCAGGGTGGAGCCGCTCCTACGGGATCCCGCAATTTCAAACCTCTCCAGGCCATGCGGACCCCGCAGTTTTACATGCTGGTCATCTGGATGTTTTTTGGCAGCGCTGCAGCCCTCATGATCATCAGCGTGGCCGCGAACATTGGTATGACCATGATCGGCCTCAGTCTTGCGGCTGCGGGCAATGCCGTGGTGACCATCTCCCTTTTCAATGCCTGCGGTCGCCTGGGCTGGGGATTCATTTCGGATAAATACGGAAGAAAACCTTCCATTCTGGCGAACTTTATCCTTCTCAGTCTGGCCATGTTCTACATGGCCTTGATTCCCATGAACTATGTGGGCTTTCTCATTGCCACCTGCATCGTGGGATTCTGCTTCGGCGGCCTTGCAGCCATGCTGCCCACCATCACGGCAGAATGGTTCGGTCTTGCCAATGTGGGCAACAATTATGGCGCAATCTTTATCTTTTACGGCATCGCAGCGCTGACGGCCCCAAGGCTTTCCATCGCCATTGGTTTTGAAAAGGCCTTCCTTGTGGCGGGTATTGCCTGCGCCATCGGCGCTTTGGTGGCTGTCTTTGCCAAGGCTCCGGGAACTGTGGAAGAACCTGTGGCTGGAGAGGTTATGCAGGCAAAGGTATCCAGGGCCTCCTAAAGAGACCACTGGCCAAAAAGGGGTCTGATAATCATATAAAGGACTACCTCACCGAGTCTTGTAAAAAATTGACACCCCCCTATTCATAGTAGCACTATGAAACCAAGGGCAAGAGACTTAAATCTCAATAGGATTTAGGAGGTGTCTTATGAAAACTTACGCTGGAATCGACCTGCATTCAAGCAATAATTTTATTGTAGTCATTGATAACGATGACAAACGACTCTTTGAAAAGCGATTACCCAATACGATTGAAGATGT